>NZ_JBKVNQ010000043.1:0-24078 GCF_046967715.1 Hominisplanchenecus sp. | reverse complement strand
TGTGTTAGCCGCCCTTCGCCTAAACTCGCCTCTTCGAGGCTCAGACAGCGGCTCTCTGGGGCGGCAACATCGCAAACCTCACGACGGAAGCCTCGCTACCGTCAGAGCGATTTGTTTTCGAATCATCATGGTTGTATTATTTTACGCACTATGTTTTACAATGCGGTTTCGTTTGCACATTGCTAAAAGCTCCTGGCCTGCCAGGGGTCGCTTAAGCAAAAAGCTTTCTCAAGCCAAAATTATTTTGCTGAATTCACTTTCGCTTCCATAGCGTAAACTGCCGGGCAGACGGTATGGAGGCTATTTCTTTCTTCTGTGCAAAACAAAAAAAGATTATAGAAGTGTAAATTGTGCCCTGTCTTTTTGCGTCCGGCACTCTATAACACTTTCATTTCATCTTTTTGTACTGAAAAAGAAAAAACAGTAAATTTCTACTCGGCGGAGGTTTCACTTTCTGTACTTTCTTCTTCACTCTCCGGATAATCATCGTAATTTAATCCCTGGAATGCGGACAGTTTATCCGCTGACATCAGATAAATATTATTGCTTCCATCGAGCTGAACATAGTAAGATCCGTCTTCTGCCTGTTCTCCCACATAGAGAGTTCCGCTGAGAATTTCGGCAGGTTCGGTTTCGTTTGCTGTTTCGCTTTCTGTTTCGGAAGAAGTGTCTGTTTCTGACTCGGCTTCCGTTGTAGCATCATCCGAATCTGTCGCTTCGGTATATTGGAAGTTTATCGTCATGGACGGATTCTTCAGTCCGTATTTTTCTTTGTTTTCTTCTTTATGATCCACAAAACTGTCAAAAGAAAGATTTCCGAGGTGGTCCACAAGGGTTGTCACGGTGTTTACGGTCGCTTTTTCAGGAGTACTTTCTGTTTTGCCTCCGTCCTGAGACTGGGAAATCTGCCAGGTTTTTACCGAACCGGTGGTACTGCTCTCAAAAAGCAGTGTCGTACCTTCTTCGGTTATCGAAAGCTCCTGGACATTATCGGAAGAAATCGTCGGAAAACTTTTGATTTCAGCCAGATCCGTTAACGTTTTATGAAAGGAATCTGCAAGGGAAGAGCTTACGGTATAAATTTCTCCGCTGTCTTCACGTTTCAGATAATAATCACCGGTCATGCTGTTGGCTTCGCCAAGAACAAAGCTGCAGTTTGTACTGTCGGAAGAAGTGAGCGTGACCGTAGGAGCGTTTTCCGAAAATCCATAATTTTCCCCATCCTGTGCAGTGCCAAGATCACGCACAGCCTGGAGGGAAGTAAAAGTATTTACCAGTTCAGAAGCAGCATCGTTGGATAACGGAAACGTCTCGTCCTGAACACAGATCCAGCTGTTGTCTGTTTTTGTCAGCGTAAAAGAAGTATCACCGTCTGCCAGCTGAAAAGAAGAGACTTTATCAGAGGCGATCGTTGCTACTGCTACACCGGTTTCCGATTCCGCAGCAGCTGATTCCGACTCCTGTATCCGGTTATGGTTGGCAAGCAGTGCATAACTGCCGCCAAGTACGATCAGAACAGCAACGGCCGCAGCCAGTCCAAATGATTTTTTCTTCATTATTTTTTCCTCCTTTTCAGCCAGATCACACCGCCGGTTACCAGGAACAGAACCGGAAGAACGGCAATGGTAATAATGCTCCAGAGGTTGACATTTGCAGATGTCAGGGTCAGATAAGACAGCTGCATACTCTTGGAAGGAATGGAGATACTGGAACTCTGTCCGCACATCCAGCTTAAAGCGTTTGTGAGAAGTTTTGTATTGCCGCCGGAAACAGCAGAGTCTGTATTGCTGGTCAGAAACTGACTGCTTGCAAGAACGACCAGCCTGGTTTCTTTTGCATCTTCGGCAGCTTCTGTTTCGCTTTCAGCCTCAACCTGAGAAGCACTGCTTTCTCCTTCTACAATAGTTTCTGTTTCGGTCTCTTCTTCGGAATCAGATCCGTTTCCGATGGCTTCGGTAATGGCTGCTGCCAGAGTAAACGGACCGGTTTCATCGTTCTCTTCTTTGGAAAGGCTCTCCATATTTTCCGGATCTGCTTTTAAATATGCAGAACTGGTAGAAGTCAGCATATCGGTTACTGTGATGTCATCGGATTTGCTGTCCAGTGTTTTGATACTCTGACCGATCGGCATCAGCACATAGCTGTTTGAGCCGGAAAGGCTTCCGGTAGCATCGCAGGACTGGATCTCCGGCACCAGATAAAGAGGATTTCCGGAAACATAATGATTGTTGTCACCTTCCAGAACAACGCCTTTTTCAATAGAAACGCCATACTGTTCCAGAATAGAATGATAATTCGGCATTTCCGTTGTGGTATATCCGGATACCAGAAAAGCATGACCGCCATTTTGCAGATAGGTCAGAATGGCACTGGTCTCATCGTCGGAGAAATCTTTCTGCGGAGCATTGATCATTAGGCAGGATGCGTCTTCCGGAACCGTTCCGGCTGTGAGAAGATTCAGTTCCTGAACTTCGATATTTTCTTTTTCGATAGCAGACTGCATGGAGGAATCAAGATCATTTTCTTCATGTCCTGTTAATGTATACAGAATCGGAAGATCCTCTGTTGTGACATAGGCGATCGCACTGGTGACCTGACCTTCACCGTCAAATGCAGTTGTTTCCATAGAGTAAGTCTGGTAATTGACACTGCTTTCATACAGATCACTGTAAGGGATCACCTTGCTTCGTTTGTCACTGACAACGATCACACTGTTGGAAGCAAGATCTTCGTCGGTATAGGAAGAAGCAAAGCTTGGATTCAGAACCGGGTCCTTTTTCTCATATTTAATGTGAGAAGAGAGATCTGCATAACGTGTCAGAAGTTCGTTTAATGTAGCATCCTCACTTCCGTCTTCTGCAAGAAGATAAAGGGTGACATCTTCTGTCAGAGAAGAAGCAACGGTCTTTGTCTCGTCACCGATACTGTAAAGTTTATTTTCACTGACATCGATTTTTGTGGCAGTGGAAGGAAGTTCACTGATCAGAAGATTCAGAAAAACAGCGATTGCTATGACAACTACCGTAAAGGCAAGACTGTAAGATCCTTTTTTTAAAAGCTTTTTATTTTTCGACCGCAGCATATTAGCCGGCTTTTTTGATTTTAAATTGATGTTCATGGCGACAACCTCCTAATTCCAACGTCTTTTCTGAATGCTCTGAACCGTCAGAAACAGCATAATTCCAATAAAGGAAAGATAGTAGACAACACCGGTAAGATCAAGAATACTATTCGTAAAATTGCTGAAGTGACTGGACATATTGAAAAGATTCAGTATTTTCTGGATGATGCCTTCGAACATGCTTTGTTTCACAAAATAAAGAACGGCAAGGACACCTTCACCGATGACACCGATCACAAGCGGAAGCAGGATGTTCTGTGTGGTATGATAAATCAGCAAACCTATAAGCAGAACAATGACAACAAGTGCAAAAAAGGAAGCACCGGCAGTTTCCGGGAAAAATCCGCTGATTCCATCCATCAGATAACATACCAGCAGAAAAGCGAAGGTTCCGACTGCGGCAAGAATCTGGCTTTCCGTAAGAGACGAGAAGAACAGTCCCACAGCCAGGCAGGTACATCCAAGCAGAAAAAAACCAAGCAGTGCCACGTAAGTAGATGCAAAAGCAATGCTTCCGTACTGTGCCATGATCAGCGGATAGAAACACAGGATCACGACCGGAAGAAGAAAAGTGACGATCAGTGCCAGGTATTTTCCAAGCACAATCTGCCATACCGTCACCGGTGCAGTGAGAAGCAGCTGGTCCGTCTTCTGTTTGCGTTCCTCTGCAAGCGTTCGCATGGCAAGGATCGGTGACACGATCAGAAACAGAAAGGTGATGGAAGAGAGCGTATAACTGAACAGTGGATAGCCATAATTCAGGTTATAGGCAGTAAAATAAATACCCGCCATCAGAAGCAGGAATGCACCGAACACCCATCCTATCATAGAATGAAAAAAACTTCGGATTTCTCTTTTACATATGCACAGCATTTTCGTTGTCTCCTTTCTTTGTATCCGATTCTGTCGTGTCGGTATCGGTATCGTCCGCATTTTCTGTAGGGGAAGATGGTGTACCGGTAATCACTTTTTTTGCTGCCTGATCATCGGCAGTCAGCTCGAGGAAGATATCTTCCAGTGACAGTCTCACAAGCTGCATGGCAAGGATCGGAAGATTCTTTTCTGCCAGCTGATAGAAAAGCAGTTCCCGGATATCGGAAGAAGGATCGGTTTTGATCTCTGCTTTTACACAATGTTCTTCTTCGCAGTCGCCCATAAAGTGAAATTCTTTCACGGCTGTGATGCCTCGCAGAATTTCTTTCAGCTGTTCTTTGGAAGATTTCACCGTTACGATCAGACTATTTTGTCCCTGCATCAGTGAAGTAAGATTTTCCAGAGTGTCGCTGGCTACCAGTTTTCCGTGTGAAAGGATCAGGACGTAGTCGCAGACAGCACTGATTTCCGAAAGAATGTGGGAACTTAAGATAACCGTATGTTCTTTTCCGAGTTCTTTGATCAGATCACGGATCTCCAGGATCTGTTTTGGATCCAGACCAACCGTAGGCTCATCCAGGATCAGGATTTCCGGTGATCCGAGCAATGCCTGTGCAAGTCCTACTCTCTGACGGTAACCTTTGGAAAGATTTTTGATCAGACGGTTCTGTACGGCATCCAGTTTTGTGGTTGCACATACTCTGGTTATCTGATTTTTCCGTTCCGCTTTTGGGATTTTTTTCAGCTCGGCAGCAAATGCAAGATATTCTTTTACCGTCATATCAAAATAAAGCGGCGGCAGTTCCGGCAGATAACCGATGTTCTTTTTTGCGGCTTCTGCGTCTTCCAGAATGTCATGTCCGTTAATCGTAACACTTCCGTCGGTGGAAGCGAGATAACCGGTTATGATATTCATTGTGGTGGATTTGCCGGCACCGTTTGGACCTAAGAATCCATAAATACGGCCTTTTTCAATCGTGAAATTCAAATCGTCTACAGCGAGCGTGTCACCGTAGCGTTTGGTTAAATGTCTGACTTCAATCAAAACAATATCCTCCTTAAATAAATAACATATGATCTTATAAATCAGGGCAAAAACGCCCTGATTTTCAATCTTTTCAATATTTTATAAGGATTGTGTGTTTGATATGAGATGAAATTGTGTTTTTTGTTTGAAAATTGTGTGAAATGCAGACAGATCCTAAAAAGAAGGGAAGTGCTGGTAAGGTTCTCCGGAAGGAACAGTGATGCCAAGATCTTCCAGTTCGATGGGGATTTTTTCTCCGTTTTTATCGACGGTACAATAATAGATGGACAGATCCTGATCCTGTGAAAAATTCACCTGTAAGGTATAGCAGATACTGTCAAGAATCTGACGATAAAGCTGATCCTTGCTGTAGATGGGAAATGCTTCCTTTTCAGCGGATGCAGTGCCGGTAAAAAGAGAGCAGGATCTGGCAAAACAGACTGTGAGGCTGTTCTCATTTTCTCCGGTGACAGATTCGGCAAGATCCAGATTCCATCCGGTCAGATCAGCCATTGCAGCGATCAGAGATTCCGGCGTGACAATATCTCCGCCGGCATAGGGATAAGCACGGAAACTTCCATTGCTTCCTATATAAATAGATGCAGAAACAACTTCGGATTCTGTGCTGGATTCTTTTTGGTGTTCCGGTTCCTGGATCGGCAAGCGGATCGTACCGGATACGGACTGTGATTCCGGCGTGCTGCTTTCAGTTTCTGTTATATAGCCTCCGATTTCTGTTTCCACTGCAGGAGCCTCCGTGATCAGAGGTTTCGGTTCCTTTCGTTTGCTGCATCCGCCGGAAACCAGTAGCAGGATGCCAAGAAGAGGCAAAAATAAATGATATTTTTTCATATATAATCCTTTCCGATTTCAGTTGCATTCTTACAATTTTGGCAGGAAGTCCTTCGACCTGTGCCCGATATTACAGATACTGTTTTGTTTCATTCAGTATAGAAGAAAAGTGAAAAAAATGCAATAAAATGCAATAAAATGGAAAAAAGTTGCTTGCACCTTTTGGAAGGATGGTATAAGATACAGGAAAAGTGTGTTTATGAGGTGAGAAAATGGCAGATTCCAATATCACAAGGAATGCGATGGCAGCGGCGATGAAAGCTCTGATGAAAGAAAAAAAGCTTTCCAAGATCAGCATTTCCGATATATGCGGAGCATGCGGTATGAATCGCAACAGTTTTTATTATCATTTCAAAGACAAGTACGATCTGATCAACTGGATCTTTTATACAGAATTTGTGAGCAATATCCATCTGGAGGAATATAAAGATGCATTGCAGCTTCTGGAAGATATCTGCGATTATCTATATCAGGAAAGAGATTTTTACCGTGTGGCATTGAAGATGGAAGGACAGAATTCTTTCCAGGAATATTTTTCAGAAGTGATGGATCCATATCTGAAGTATCTTGCGGATCAGATCATGGGTGTCGGAAAAGAAGAAGCTTTTTTTCTGCGGTTTTTCGGAGATGCTTTTTTGATGGCGATTATCCGCTGGGTAATGGATGAGAATATTATGCAGCCCAGAGAATTTGTCCGACAGCTGGATGAGACAATTTCCCTGGGGGCGAAAAAGATTCTGGAAGTTAAACAGAAGAAAGCAGCCGATTCATCCGTTCTGTGATATGAATCGGGAGCGGATCACCTGAAATAATCTCATTGATCCGTGTGATATCAGAATAAAAATCAACAGCTAAAAACGGATATGCCTGCTTCATGCGGGTATCCACGGCAAATCTGGAAGCGACACTGCTGGTGTCGCTTTTTCTGTCTTCTGATAAAAAAAACAAAAATGGTGTGCCAAGAGAAGACAGAAGCCCCAGACTTTTCCGTGAAATGCATTCCCGGATATTCTGTTCATTATATAGCTGATAAACGCCATAAAGTTTTTTGTGGGCACTTAATATCTGATGGATTTCAGATTCCATTAAAGCTTCCATTTTGAAGATTGGCATTACATTCTGCACATCTTTATAATCATCCATATTGATACAGAAAGAATCCACATCCGAAAGAAACCATAAGAATGCACAGTCATCCTGCTTTTGAAATACCTCCGGCAGAAACGTGTTCTCTGAAAAGGAGGCAGATGGAAGGAGAGCATAAGTGCAGACACCATATGTTTTCCAAAAATCAATAAAAGCATTGAGGTTTTCAACTGTCCATTCGCTCTGTGAGAGATCCAGTATCTGGATCCAGGAAGTTAAGATGCCTTCATTATCCTTTTTTGCACGGATTTTTTTTGCACCGTCCGTCCAACTGTTGTAACCGAGGTTCATACCGAAAGTAGTCAGATTTTCTGCCGATACATTTCTGACGAGATTCTGCATAACAGAAAAATAAGGACTGTCTTTATATCTGAGACACTGCTGAAAAATGCCGAATATTTCTTTTTGCACCGATCCTCTGGCACATACTTTTCCGAGATCTGCTAGTTTGCGGAGCGTTCGTTTTGGATTACTTTCCATACCGCGAAAAGCTCTTGAAAGTTCCAGACGGATAACGGAGCGTGTTACGTCCTGTGTATTCAAAATATCACCTTCTTTTTTATTTATGAGAAAAAAACACAAACAAACCCTATAGTATTCTTAACTTCTTTCTACTATACTACTTCTTAGAAAGAAGAAAAATAGGCAAAGGAAGCGGCGATGTAAAAAAATTGTACACTTCCGTAAATGTGTCGAAAAATTATACATCATCTCAATAGTGACTAATGAAATATAAAAGCCGCAAAGCATATAATGTCACGTGAAAAGAGGAGCTGGCTTAGAAAATGTCGCAGAAGAGGCGGCAGCAGGAGGTAATAGATCATGGCAAAAAAAATCAGAAAAAATGTAAATACAAAAAAAGTTGTTTATAGAGGAATTGCAGTGGGAATGGCTGCTGTAATGGGTGGCGTGCCGGTAAGTGCAGCTGCCGCAGATGTATCAAAAGAAGAAACCGTTTATGTCAATGCGGATGCATCTGGAAATACGACAGACGTTACCGTATCAAACTGGTTGAAAAACAGCAATGGTGACAGTACGATAAAAGACAAATCCGATCTGCAGGATATCGAGAATGTAAAGGGCGATGAAACTTACACCGGAAGCGGTGACTCCATGAGCTGGCAGGCAGACGGTTCCGATATTTATTATCAGGGTACTACAAGCAAAGAACTTCCGGTATCTGTAAAGCTTAAATATTTTCTGGATGGTGTAGAAACAGATCCAAATGATCTGGTCGGCAAGAGCGGAAAGCTGAAGATTCAGGTAAATTATGAAAACAAAGCAAAAACAACAACAAAAATCGACGGCAAGACAGAAAATATTTATAATCCATTTGTTATGGTGACCGGAATGATCCTTCCGGATGAACATTTTTCCAACATTGTGATCGACAATGGAAAAGTGGTATCCGATGGAAGCAGAAATATTGTGATCGGTGTGGCAATGCCAGGTTTAAAAGAAAGCCTGAACCTTTCCAAAGATCAGGAAAAAGATATCACACTTCCGGAGAGTCTGGAGATTACAGCGGATGTAACGGATTTCGAGATGGACTCCACCTTCACCGTAGCAATGACAGACATTTTAAAACAGCTGGATGTGGACAGCATCTCGGATACCGATGAGCTGACAGATGCCCTGGATGATCTCGAGGATGCTGCACTGAAACTGGTTGATGGTTCCAAAGAGCTGTCTGACGGTGCAGATACTCTGAATGAGAAATACGGAGAGTTTGATGACGGAATCCAGACCTTAAAGGATGGTATCGATCAGTTGAACGGCGGTGCAAAACAGCTGGACAGCGGAATCAACGCGTATACACAGGGTGCAGAACAGCTGAATCAGGGTATCCAGAAATATCTCGGAAGCAAGGGTGTTATGACCGGAAAAGTAACAGAATACAAAAATGGTGTAAACAGCATCGTATCCGGTGTACAGACCTATACAAAAGGAACCTCCACACTAGCAGACGGTGTGACTTCTTACATCGCAGGTGAAAAGAAACTGGCAGACGGTGCAAAAGCACTGAAACCGTTGACAACAGGTCTTTCACAGGTGAGCACAGCGATCGATCAGATGTATGCCGCAATGGACGGAGAAGGCAGTACACAGGAAGATCTCAAGGCGGCTTCTTCTGCTCTGGCAGCCGGAACGGCACAGCTTGAGAGTTCTCTTGAAAGTCTGTCCGGACTGGCATCACAGGTTAACGGACTTGCTCAGACAGGAAGTGAACTGATTACAGAGGGCAAAGAACTTTCAGGTGCAGTAGACAGCTCCATCAAAGCACCGGCAGCACAGCTGATGGCAGACGGACAGTCACTGGCAGCACAGCTTCAGACAATCAACACTACCCTTACTACTTTACAGACACAGGCACAGACTGCGATTGCAACAGCAATGGGCACATCCGTTCAGAATGTCAATGCACAGATTGCAGACCGCAACAGCAAACTCGATGCAGCAAAATCCTCTGTGAATTCTGCAGTTGAAAGTGCAAACAGCCAGGTGGCAGCGGCAAATGGTCAGATTGACACGGCGAATGGTCAGATTGAGAGTGCAAGAGCCGCTCTTGATACAGCGATTGCAGCAGCACAGGCAGCCGGCAATACAGATCTGGTAAATTCTCTGACCGCTGCAAAATCAAATCTGCCGAGCGTATCCAAAGTGGATACCACCGTATCTGCAGATACTACTGGCGTGACAGCGGTAGATCAGGTAACGGCACCGGATGTCGAAATCAGCATGCCGGGTATCGACACGGCATCACTGACGGCAACCCTTCAGAGTATGAAGACCAGCCTTGAGACCCTTCAGAGTGCAGCTGGACAGATGAGCACAAAACTGGATGGCATGCAGACAAAATTGGCAACACTTTCCGGTGTGAGCATTCCGGAAGCACCGATGACACAGCTGACAACCAGTGTCAAAGTACTGAATACAGGCATGCAGGGACTGGATGCTGCAATCGACACACTTGCCGGAAATGTAAAGACTCTGAAAACACAGACTGCATCTCTTCCGACCGCGGGAGCCGGAATCGCAAGTCTGCTGAGCGGATTCGATTCACTTGGCTCATACAACGATCAGCTTACATCCGGAGCAAAAGAACTGAAACAGAACGCACCGGTACTGAATGCAGGGGTCAAGACACTGCAGAAAGGAACCAAACAGCTGGCAAGCGGTGTATCTCAGCTTTCCACACAGCTCTCGGCAGGAGCCTCCACACTGGTATCCAACAATGCAGCACTGACAGACGGTTCGGCAACCCTGCTTTCAGGAACAGATGAGCTCTTCACAGGAGCCGGTACCCTTCAGAGTGCAAGCGGACAGGTAGCAGATGGTATCAGCCAGCTGGCAGACGGAGCAAAAGAACTGGCAGACGGAACTTCTGAATTCGAAGAAGAAGGCACCAAGAAACTCAAAGAAACCGTAGAAGATGATCTGCTCACGGTGATCGACCGCATCAAAGCACTCAGCTCTGACGAGTGTACATACGATACTTTCAGCGGAAAAGCATCCGGTGTGGACAGCAACGTCAAATTCATCATCGAAACCGATCCGATCGAGTAACTTACATTAAAACGGGGTGATGTTCGGCAGGCAGGTGTATCAGCGATATAAAGCTGATACACCTGCTTTTGATATACCTGTGCAGCAAAAGAATTCTCAAAAAAATCGGTTTTGATATGCACGAAAGATGCAGGAAATAACAGAAAATAATTGAAAAAGCAGCATAAATAATAAAAGAGAAATGCAATATTGGTGATAAAACTGATGATAAGTCACAAAAAGACTTGAAATAGAATGAAAAGTATAGTATACTATACCTAGTTTTGAGGCGAAGAAGTCTTGGAATAAAATAAGAGTGGAACAGCATGAGATGTTTCACAGTGCAGTAACAGCAGTTACCACAGGGAGAAGCAGACAGCGATACAGATGTCTGCCATAAATATTTATGAAAGGAAAAGGTAAAAACGTATGAAATTCAAACAGGTTTTAGCAGGATTACTGGTAGGTACTATGGTTGTGACAAGTGCACCGGTATCCGGACTTGGAGCATTGAGTGCTCTTGCAGCTTCAGAAGAAGCAACAGACAGCAGAGTTAACCTTGCAGCACCAAATATTTCTGCAACAGCACCGGTTGCAGGGGAGAGCACAGATGATGCAGTAACTCTGGATCATAGTACAACAGCACAGGTGTTTAAGGATACGGCAGAAAATCCGGCAACCCTGACATCAGAGAATGTGGCAGTTACAAAGGATGCTGACAATGACGGAAACGATATCCAGGCATTTTCAGGTCAGATCACAGCAGCAAATGATGGAGAAAATAACAGCAAACTCAGTGTGACTGGTGATACACCGATGGTTATGAAATTCCGTATGAAAACGGATGCTGTTGATTCCAGTGACACATACCTGATGGGTAAAATGGATAACCAGTACGGTATTCAGATAAATAGCAGTAAAATTGCGTTTTATTCATGCAACAGTGATAATTCATGGCCAGAAGTAAACTTTGCAGTTCCTGATGATTTTTGGGGCAAATGGCATGAAGTAGTAGCTGTTTATACAGGAAGCAGTATGAAGCTGTTTGTAGATGGAAAAGAAGGTTCTGTGACAAGCGGAAGACCGTCTGCAGCAAAATGGTCTAGTTTTGATAACAGTACCTTTACAATGGGATATAATGTTGCAAAACAAAACAGCGATGGAAGCTATAAGGGAGTGTATAATGGAAAATTTGCAGATGTTGCATTTTACAGCGGCGGTGATGCAATTGCATCAGATGCATCTTACGATACAGTTATGGCATCTCTGGAGAACAGAACTCAAATTTTGAATATTGACGCAGAAGCAGCCAATGAAAATGCAGCACCGAATTATACTGTTGCAACTGCATGGACCGATTCCAAGGGTGATGCAGTTACAACATTTGAAGAAGATAAAGCATATACACTGACAGCTACTCTTACTGCAAAGGCAGGTTATAAATTTACTGAAGAGAGTAAACCGGCTACCATTAAAGTCGGAGAAGAAAATGTGGAAGTAAATGCAGTTGTTTCTGATGACGGAAACACCATGACCTTGACACATACCTTTGGTGAAGATAAGGAAATTCCACCGACAGAAGAGTATACAGCTTTACCAGCAAGTGCTCTGACAGGAACCGCTGACAGCATAGAAACACAGGGCGAAAAAAATGGTAATGGACCGGCTGAAAAAGCAACAGATGGTGACAAAACTACTTTCTGGCATTCACAGTACAGTCCATCCAACAATGTGATTTTGAATCAGGAAGATCCGACACAGAATCAGAACAATAATTATTATGTCAAGTTAGATACCACTTATACCGTAAGTGCAGTTACTTATATTCCAAGAACAAAAGCGGATGGTACGGTTACAGGTAATGGTTATATTACAAAATGTAATGTACATATATCCACTGACGATGGAAAAACCTGGACAAAAGCAGGAGAAAGCGGAGAATGGACCTACACAGACAGTGATGTGAAGAGAACCATTACTTTTGATAAGCCGGTAGAGGGTGTTACAAATATCAAGTTCGAAGTTTTGAGTACAAAAGGTGAAGTAACATCTAATGATAATAAATTTATCAATGCAGCTGAATTTGGTGTAACTGGCAAAGAAGAGTCTGAAGTTTCTAAAGATTGG
This sequence comes from Hominisplanchenecus sp., assembly GCF_046967715.1. NCBI lineage: Bacteria > Bacillati > Bacillota > Clostridia > Lachnospirales > Lachnospiraceae > Hominisplanchenecus > Hominisplanchenecus sp. The sequence continues at coordinate 11,386 of NZ_JBKVNQ010000043.1, read as the reverse complement.
GATATTACAGCACCTGCAATTACTGCCGTTGCACCAGCGAAAGGTGAGACTCCGAAAGATGTAACAGCTACAGATGAAAAAGGTTATACCATTAAGACGGAGTGGACAGACAGTGAAAGTGTACCGGTAACAGAATTTGAAGCAGGAAAAGATTATATTCTGAAAGTTACACTTACAGCTGAGGATGGATATAAATTTTCTGATATACCAGCTACCATTAAAGTAGGGGAAACAGATGTAAATGTAGATGCTGAAGTCTCTGAAAATGGAAAGACTATGGTTCTGACACATACATTCAGCGTACCGGCAGAGACAACAAAACCATCAGATAAAGAGTACGGAAAACTGGAAGGGCTGACTGGTAAGGCCGACAGTGTTGAAACAAAAAGCGAAGATGGTGCAATAAATAATGCACTGGATGGCAATGTCAATACTTACTGGCATACAAACTGGAGCGATTCATCCAAACCAAAGGCAACTTATGCAGACGGAAAACTGACCGGTAATAATACATATACCATTACACTGGCAAAAGCCACAAAGGTGAAAGCATTTACTTACATACCGAGAAATCATTATGATAAAGAAGGAAACATTGCAAATGGTGCGATTTCTGAATGCAAAGTTTTTGTATCCACAGACAATGGTGCAAACTGGACTCCAGCAGGAACGGTAGAAGGTGATGCTGCATGGACTTATGTAAAGAAAGATGCAGAAGGTGCAGATCAGAACTTTGTTGAGAAAACATTAGAATTTGGCACAGAATACGCAAATGTCACAGATGTAAAAGTTGAAGTTACCAAGACAGCCGGTGCTGAGGCGAATATGTTCATTAACGCAGCAGAATTCGGCGTGATCGGTGAAAAAGATGCAGTTCCTGTAGAATCAGAAGCACGCAAAGCTCTGGCAGCAGCACTTGCAGATGCAGAAAAAGTAGAATCTGCTGATAAATATACCGAGGATTCTTACAAGACATTCAAAGAAGCCTGGGATGCAGCAAACGCTGTTACCGACGAGACAAAAGATGAGGATGTTCAGACAATCGCAGATACACTGGCAAATGCGATCAAAGCACTGAAAAAAGCTGAAACACCGGCTCCGCCAGTTACCGAAGATTCTGTGATCACAGCACCGAGGCTTTCTTATACAGCACCGGTAGCCGGAGAAACTGCAGTAGTACCAAGCTATGTTGCAATGGAAGACCAGTCTGCGAAACCGGCTACACTGGAAGTGAAAGATGACGTTCCGACAACGGTCGTTGAAGATGGCGGCGTATTGGCATTCCAGGGAAGACTGACTGCACCGAACAACGGAGCAAACAATGATAAATTTGATGTATCCGGCGATACACCGATGGTTCTTCGCACAAAAGTAAAACTGAAGAATAAAACTGATGAAGTTGTAAACATCCTTGGTAAGATGGATTCTCAGTATGGTATCCAGGTAGACGGTGCAAACGACCGCGTGATCCTGTACTGCTGCGATGCACAAGGTAAATGGCCGGAGGTACAGTATAAATATGATGCCGATACCTTCTGGGGAGAGTGGCATGATATCGCACTGGTATATACCGGAACAAATATGCAGCTTTATGTAGATGGAAAAGCTGGTGAAGCTACACCGGGAAGAGTAAATGCATCAGATGGATACCAGGTTGTATTTAAATCTTATGCATCCAGTATCTTTACAATCGGATACAATACTGAAAAGAGTACAAACCACGAGGCAGATGGAAACGGTGTTAAATACTCCACACTGGATCAGGTAGATGGTAAGATTGCAGATATCAAACTTTACAAAGGCACCGATTATTCAGAAGGTCTGACAAAATCTTATGATGAGATCAAGGCCGCTCTGGAAAAGGTGGCACCAGATGCTGATATTTCTGCAATTCCATACACAGCAGTGACAACATGGTCAGCAAACGGTACTGCTCTTGAAAAAGATGCCAAGTTTGCCGGAGAGACAGCATATACTGCAACAACCGTATACACGGCTCGTTCCGGATTTAAATTTACCGACATCAGCAAACCAAGCGTAGACAGTGCAACCGTTACGATTTCAGCAGACGGAAAGACCATGACCGTGACAAAGACATTCCCGAAAACTGCAAAAATTGTTTGCTCCTGTGTAGTTGGCGAGATCACAGGTGTTGCAGATCAGACGATTGATCTTGGCGTAGCAGACAGCAAGACCGTAACACTGAGTGCAAAAGCACAGGTAACCGGTGACTGCAAGGTAGAAGGACATGACGGAACTGTAAACTATACCTACACAGTAACAGACGCAGGTACAACAGGTGCAACTGTAAAAGACAATGCAGTGACAGTGACAGCAGCAGGTACAGCAAAAGTAAAAGTAACGGCAACTCTGGCATCTGATGCAACCAAGACAAGCAAAAAAGAGATCACACTGACTGTTACAACAAACAAAGCGTCTGCACAGGATAAGGCAGATCTGGTAGCAGCGATCAATGCTGTAAAGGATATAAAAGAGGCGGATTATACAGAAGAAAGCTACGCACCGCTGAAAACAGCTCTGGCAACGGCAGATACACTGTCAAAGGACGCAAATGCATCGAAATCAGACATCGCAGCAGCGATCCAGGCGATCAGCGATGCGAAGAAAGGTCTGAAGACCAAAGTTGCTGCCAAGAAAGAAGAACTGAACAGTCTGCTGACAGCTGTTTATGATGATCTGATGAAAAATGGCAACACATATACAGTGGCATCTTATAATAATGCAGTGACGGTATATAAAGCAGTGAAAGATCTTCCAGGCAAAGACGGAGTAACCGTAGCAGAACTTGAAAAGGCAATCAAAGATCTGAATGATGCAAAAGATGCTCTGGTACTTCAGGAAACAGCTGATCTGGAAAAAGCAAAAGAAAACGCAGCCAACACACTGAAAGACGCAGCGGCGATTGCAGATGCAGGACAGAAAGATTATGAAGAAGCAAGCTGGAAAGTATTTGATGCAGCTTACAAGGCACTGAAAAATGCTCCGGCAGATGCAGATAAAGCAACCCTGGAAAGCCTGACACTGGCACTTAGAAATGCACAGGCAGCCCTGAAGAAGGCAGAGACTCCTGCAGTTGCTCTGGATGCACCGAAGGTAAAAGCAGCAAAAGCAAAAGTTACCAAAACAGGTGTTGTTGTAAATGTAACGGTAGAAGCAGTAAAAGATGCAGCATCTTACGATGTATACCGTGTAGTAAAGGGCAAAGCAACCAAGGTTGGTACAACCGCAGCAGGCAAAACGACCGTAAAAGATAAGAAAGCAGTCAAAGGTGCTTCTTACTACGCAGTGGCAGTTTCCAAAGACGGCAAGGTTGTAAGCAAAGCCGGTGCAGCTGTAGCAGTGAAACTTGCAAAAGCTCCGAAGATCCAGAAAGCAACAGCAGGATCTAAGAACGCAAAACTGAGCTGGAAGAAAGTAAAAGGTGCAAAAGTTGTTGTATATCGTTCTACGAAGAAAAACAGTGGTTACAGAAAAGTGGCTACTACCAGAAAAAATGCAACTTCTGTCACAAATAAGAAAGGTCTGAAAGCCGGCAAGACTTACTACTACAAGATTGCAACGATCAAAGGAAAACTGATCAGTGCAATGAGCAAAGCAAAAAGAGTTAAAATTAAAAAATAAGATTTTCAAAGCATGGAAAACTTATAATTAAATGAAAGAAGAGGGGCGGTACTTCGGTATCGTTCCTTTTTCTTTACCATTTTGGTATCTTAAAAAGACAGCACAGGAATGCTTCTGTATGTTTGATTTTGGAATCTTTGGAATTATTGTATCATGCAGAAAAAACGTGAAAATTCCAAAAAATAAAAAAGTTTAAAAAAATTAAAAAAAGGTGTTGACATTTCCTGAAACATGGTATATTATTAAGGAGTCTTGAGGCAAGACAAAAAACAAAAGATAAGGTTCCATGGTCAAGCGGTTAAGACGTCGCCCTCTCACGGCGAAAACAGGGGTTCGATTCCCCTTGGAACTGCTAAGAAGGCTGTTTTGTTAGAAAACAAAGCAGCTTTTTTCTTTGCCCCATAAGAGAACATTTGTTTTGGGGTGTGATAAGAACAAGCATGTTTTTGAGCAAGGAGGAAAATATGGCAAAAAAAAGCACCTATGATGCCAGCAGTATTTCGGTACTGGAAGGTCTGGAAGCTGTCAGGAAGCGTCCTGGTATGTATATTGGCAGCGTTTCCAGAAAGGGTTTGAATCATTTAATATATGAAATCGTAGATAACTCGGTGGATGAACATCTGGCTGGTTTCTGTGACCGCATTGAAGTGACACTGGAAAAAGACGGCTCTGCAACCATCAAAGACAATGGACGTGGTATTCCGGTGGGCATGCACGAAAAAGGCATGTCGGCAGAACGTCTCGTTTTCACGACGCTGCATGCAGGCGGTAAGTTTGATAATTCGGTCTATAAGACAAGCGGCGGTCTGCATGGTGTCGGATCTTCCGTTGTAAATGCCTTGTCCGAATGGCTGGAAATAAAAGTAAGCCGTGAAGGTTGCGTGCACTATGACCGTTACGAGAGAGGGATTCCGACGGTTGAACTGGAAAACGGCTTGCTCCCGGTTATTGCAAAGACCAGAGAAACAGGAACCTGGATTCGTTTTCTTCCAGATGCAGAGATTTTTGAAAAGACTCGTTTTTCGGCAGCAGAAGTAAAGAGCAGGCTGCACGAAACTGCTTATCTGAATCCAAATCTTACGATCGTATTCAAGGATCTGCGGGATGAGGAGAAAGAGACGGTCACGTTTCATGAGCCGGACGGTATCGTCGGCTATATACGGGATTTAAATAAGAAAAAGGAAACGATCCACGAGCCGGTTTATCTGTGTGGAGAAGCGGATGGCATTCATGTAGAATGTGCATTTCAGTATGTCAATGAATTCCATGAAAACGTACTTGGTTTCTGCAATAATATTTACAATGCAGAAGGCGGCACGCACCTGACCGGTTTCAAAACCGTGTTTACCACGGTGATGAACACTTACGCAAGAGAGCTTGGGATTTTAAAAGAAAAGGATGCCAACTTTACCGGAGCAGATATCCGAAACGGTATGACGGCGGTTGTTTCTATAAAACATCCGGCTCCGCGATTTGAAGGTCAGACAAAGACCAAGCTGGATAACCAGGATGCCTCAAAAGCAACGGCGAAGGTGGTAGGAGATGAGGTGGTCCGCTATTTTGACCGAAATCTGGAAGTATTAAAGAGCGTGCTCTCCTGTGCGGAAAAAGCAGCCAAAATCCGCAAAACAGAAGAAAAAGCAAAAACAAACATGCTTACAAAGCAGAAATATTCTTTTGATTCCAACGGAAAGCTGGCAAACTGTGAAAGCCGCGATGCTTCAAAATGCGAAATTTTTATCGTGGAGGGAGATTCTGCGGGGGGATCTGCAAAAACGGCAAGAAACCGTAATTTCCAGGCGATCCTGCCGATTCGCGGTAAGATTTTGAATGTCGAAAAAGCAAGTATTGATAAGGTTCTTGCTAATGCCGAGATCAAAACAATGATCAATGCATTTGGCTGTGGATTCTCAGAAGGATACGGTAATGATTTTGATATCACAAAACTCCGTTACGATAAGATCGTGATCATGGCAGATGCCGACGTGGACGGTGCTCATATCTCAACCCTGCTTCTGACACTGTTTTATCGTTTTATGCCGGATCTGATCTATGAAGGACATGTATATATTGCAATGCCGCCGCTTTACAAAGCGATGCCTTCCAGAGGAGAAGAAGAGTATCTGTACGATGATAAAGCACTGGAGCGTTACCGCAAAACACATAAAGGCAATTTCACGCTGCAGCGTTACAAAGGTCTTGGCGAGATGGATGCCGAGCAGCTCTGGGAGACCACACTGAATCCAGAAACACGTATTCTGAAAAGGGTGGAGATCGAAGATGCACGTATGGCTTCGGATGTGACGGAAATGCTGATGGGAAGCGATGTTCCACCAAGAAAGGCATTTATTTATGAACATGCCCAGGATGCAGAACTGGATATATAGAACGAAACAAAATATAGAATCGCTTCGAACAGATGAAGCATCTGATGGCAGAATCACAAGAACAGGATTGAAATAAGGAGAAAGTTACGACATGGATAGAGAACAGGAACAGATCATCCGGACAGAGTATTCGGAGCTGATGCAAAAATCATATATTGATTATGCAATGAGTGTCATTGTCTCAAGGGCACTGCCGGATGTGCGTGACGGACTGAAACCGGTACAGAGACGAACACTTTATGATATGTATGAACTGGGCATTCGCTATGACCGCCCTTATCGTAAATGTGCCCGTATTGTCGGAGATACGATGGGTAAATATCATCCGCATGGCGACAGCTCGATCTATGAGTCTCTGGTTGTGATGGCACAGGACTTTAAAAAAGGACTGCCTCTGGTGGATGGTCACGGAAATTTTGGCTCGATCGAGGGTGACGGTGCAGCGGCGATGCGATATACAGAGGCACGCCTGCAGAAAGTGACTCAGGATGCATTTCTCTCGGATCTGGACAAAGATGTGGTGGATTTTGGACCAAACTTTGATGAAACAGAAAAAGAACCTCAGGTTCTTCCGGTGCGGCTTCCGAATCTTCTCGTAAATGGATCAGAAGGAATCGCCGTTGGTATGGTGACCAGCACACCGCCGCACAATTTGGGCGAGGTGATCGATGCCGTCAAGGCAACGATTTTAAATCATAAGATCACGACGGAAGAACTGATGCAGTATATTCAGGGTCCGGATTTTCCGACCGGCGGCATTGTCATCAACAAAGACGATCTGCTTTCCGTTTACGAGACAGGGACAGGCAAGATCCGCCTGCGTGGACGTGTGGAGATCGAAAAGCTCAAAGGCGGAAAAGAACGCATTGTGATCACAGAGATCCCATATACCATGATGGGGGCAAATATCGGCAAATTTTTAAATGATATCGCAGGGCTGGTAGAGAACAAAACCACCACAGATATCGTCGATATCTCCAATCAGTCCTCGAAAGACGGTATAAGGATCGTTCTGGAGCTCAGGAAAAATGCAGATACGCAGAATATCATCAATATGCTTTACAAAAAGACCAGACTGGAGGACACGTTCGGTGTCAATATGCTTGCCGTGGCAAACGGAAAGCCGGAAACGCTGGGATTAAAAGCGATCATCGAACATCACATTGATTTTCAGTTTGAACTGGCAACCAGAAAATATAAAAATCTTCTTGGTAAAGAAAAAGCGAAACAGGAGATCCAGGAAGGACTGATCAAAGCCTGCGATGTGATCGACCTGATCATTGAGATTCTGCGTGGCAGCAAAAACCGCGAGCAGGTCAAAAAATGTCTGGTGGAAGGCATAACAGAAGGAATCCGTTTCCGTACCAAAGCATCTGAAAAAGCTGCGGCAAAACTGCATTTTACGGAGAATCAGGCAAATGCCATTCTGGATATGCGTCTTTACAAACTGATCGGGCTGGAAATCGAGGCACTGGAGGCGGAGCATGCCCAGACCCTGAAAAACATTGCTGCTTACGAAGATATTCTGACAAACTACCGTTCTATGGCAAAAGTGATCATGAAAGATCTGGATCGTCTGAAAAAGGAATATGCTTCTGAACGAAAAACTTCCATTGAGAATGCAAAAGCAGCTGTTTTTGAAGAGAAGAAGATGGAGGAAGCGGAAGTGGTGGTTCTGATCGATCGCTTTGGCTATACAAGAAGCGTGGATCTTTCGGTATATGAACGGAACAAAGAATCAGCAGATGCGGAAAACCGCTTTGTGGTGCATTGCCTGAATACCGACAAGCTCTGTATTTTTACGGATACCGGACGTTTGCATCTTCTGAAAGTGGCAGATCTTCCTTATGGACGTTTCCGTGACAAAGGTACACCGCTTGACAATCTCTGCAATTATTCCAGCACGGAAGAAGAAATTCTTCGCATCGAAGGCCTGAATGCGGTCAAGAGCACAAATCTGTTGTTTGCAACGCAGCAGGGCATGATCAAAAAGGTAGAGGGGACGGAATTTGATGTCTCCAAACGGACGATCGCATCCACAAAACTTACGGATGGCGATAAACTGATTGCAGTTTTACTGATCGGTGAGGAAGAACAGATTGTCCTGCAAAGCACAGATGGCTATTTCCTGCGTTTTATGCTGGAAGAAGTTCCGGTCAAAAAGAAGGCGGCAATCGGTGTCCGCGGTATGAAAATGAATGCGAAAGATCAGCTTTTGCAGGTACATCTGCTTACACCGAACGGAGATGACATCGCTATATACAAAGACAAAGAAGTACATTTAAATCGCCTGCGGATCAGCAAACGAGATGCAAAAGCAGTCAAAACGAGGGTTTCCTGATAAAAAAAACAGGCAAAGACCGTGAAAATTAAATAATAAGAAATTTTCAACAAAGTCTTGCATTTTAACAGCAGTAGTGTTATAATTGGAGCGATGATAGAAGATTACCAGAGTGTGAGTGGGCAGTTCGCCCACTCATTCTTGTTGTATAAGAAAGGGTGAAGCGAATGACAAGAAGAGAGACTTATGAAGCAAAGACAGAAGAACTGCTGCAGCCGCTTGTGGATGCACACGGGTTCGAGCTTGTCGATGTAGAATACGTAAAAGAGGCCGGTAACTGGTATCTGCGTGCCTATATTGACAAACCGGGCGGGATTGCAGTAGATGACTGCGAAGTGATCAGCAGAGCGTTGAGTGACAAACTGGATGAAGAAGACTACATCGAAGATTCCTACATTCTGGAAGTGAGTTCCCCGGGACTTGGACGTCCGCTGAAAAAGGACAAAGATTTCCAAAGAAGCATCGGAAAAGAGATCGAAGTCCGCACTTTCCGTGCCATCGACAAACAGAAAGAATTCATAGGTATCTTAAAAGAATTCAACAAAGACAGCTTCACCATAGTGATAGAAGACAACGAAATGACGTTCCAGCGTTCCGAGACAGCACTGGTAAGACTGGCGTTTGATTTTTAAACATAATAGGAGGATAAAAGAAAATGAATAGCGAGTTGTTGGAAGCATTAAATGTACTGGAGAAAGAAAAAAACATCAGCAAGGATACCCTTCTGGAAGCAATCGAACAGTCCCTGCTTCAGGCATGTAAAAACCACTTTGGAAAAGCAGACAATGTAAAGGTATTTATTGATCCGGTAACCTGTGAGTTCAACGTGCACGCAGAAAAGACGGTTGTAGAGAAAGTAGAAGATCCGATCATGGAGATCAGCCTGGAAAACGCAAAACAGCTGAACTCCAAATATGAGCTTGGTGATATCGTAAACGTAGAGATCAAATCCAAAGAATTCGGACGTATCGCTACTATGAATGCCAAGAACGTGATCCTTCAGAAAATCCGTGAAGAGGAAAGAAAAGTACTTTTTGAGGAATATTATCAGAAAGAAAAGGATATCATTACCGGTATTGTTCAGCGTTATGTCGGCAGAAATGTCAGCGTAAACCTTGGTAAAGTAGATACCGTCCTGATGGAAAATGAAATGGTAAAAGGTGAAGTATTCCGCCCGACCGAGCATATCAAGCTTTACGTTCTGGAAGTAAAAGACACACCGAAGGGACCGAAAGTTGTTGTATCACGTACCCATCCGGAGCTGGTAAAACGTCTGTTTGAGTCCGAAGTAACCGAAGTAAAAGATGGTACTGTAGAGATCAAGAGTATTGCAAGAGAAGCCGGAAGCAGAACAAAGATGGCAGTCTGGTCCAACAATCCGGATGTAGATCCGGTCGGAGCATGTGTCGGCATGAACGGTGTGCGTGTCAATACGATCGTAGAAGAACTGCGAGGAGAAAAGATCGATATCATCAACTGGGATGAAAACCCGGCAATCCTGATCGAGAATGCATTAAGTCCGGCAAAAGTAATCTCTGTTATCGCAGATGACGATGAGAAGACCGCAAAAGTGATCGTTCCGGATTATCAGCTGTCTCTGGCAATCGGAAAAGAAGGACAGAATGCAAGACTGGCAGCAAAACTGACCGGATTCAAGATCGATATCAAGAGTGAGACACAGGTAAGAGAATCCGGCGAGCTGGATGAATATCTGATGCAGGGCGATTACGAAGAAGACGCTGATACAGAAGCAGCAGATGAGGATACTTTTGATTATGAAGAAGCATACGAAGAAACTTCTGACAAAGAAACGGAAGATATGCTGAATGAAGAAGGCGATCAGGAGTAAAACATGAGTCAGGTTAAAAAAATCCCCATGCGGAAATGCGTGGGATGTCAGGAAATGAAAAGCAAACGGGAGATGATCCGCATCCTGAAAACAGAAAGCGAAGGGATCATCCTGGATGCGACAGGAAAGAAAAACGGCAGAGGTGCATATATTTGCAGATCCGGGGAATGCCTTGAAAAAGCGATCAGAAATCACGGGATCGAGCGTTCACTGAAAACCGGCATCTTGCCGGAGATATATGACAGCCTGAAGAAGGAGATTGAAAAGATTGAGTCAGAATAGAGTGCTCTCTATGATCGGTCTTGCACAGAAAGCCGGAAAAACGGCCAGCGGAGAATTTTCTACGGAAAAATCGGTCAAAACGGGTTGTGCAGCACTGGTTATCGTATCCACGGAATCTTCGGACAATACAAAGAAGAAGTTCCGGAATATGTGCGAATATTATAAGGTGCCGTTCTATCTTTATGGTACAAAAGCTGAATTAGGTGCAGCTATGGGTAAAGAATTTCGGGCATCACTTGCGATCACAGATACAGGACTTGCAAATGCCGTCCGGAAATATTTACCGGTGGAAAATGATGGAGGTAGATGTGATGGCGAGAATCAGGATACATGAACTGGCCAAAAAACTTGGCAAAGAAAATAAAGAAATTTTGAACTATTTGACAGAAAAGGGCATTCAGGTAAAAAGCCCTATGAATTCATTAGAAGAGGAACAGGTGGCTATGGTAGAAGATAAATTCGGAAAGAAAGAGACGAAGCCGGAAGGAAAGGCAGAAGCAGCAGAAGAAAAGAAAGCACCTGCTAAAAAGAAAAATATTACACAGGTATTTCATCCGCAGAACAGCCGTACAGGTATCGGACGCGGCACAAGAGGATCACAAAATCGAACAGAAGGACAGCAGGGACGCAGAAACAACGGCCAGAAGAATAATCGACAGGATGGTCAGACACAGAATCGTGACGGTCAGAACCGCACAGGTCAGCAGGGAGGCCCAAGAAGAGACGGCCAGAATGGAGGCGGACGTTTCCGTGACGGCAATAATGACTCCAGAAATCAGGGTCAGGGACGCAGAAATGATGGTCAAAACCGCACAGGTCAGCAGGGAGGACCAAGAAGAGACGGCCAGAATGGAGGCGGACGTTTCCGTGACGGCAATAATGACT
>NZ_JBKVNQ010000042.1:0-24623 GCF_046967715.1 Hominisplanchenecus sp. | reverse complement strand
TGCGTTTCCGCCGCAACAGTTGGTATGATACCACTGTTGTGCGGATCTGTCAACAACTTTTTTAACTTTTTTTCTAACTTTTTCTAACAGCTCTAAGTATACTTAAAACAGACTTACATTTCACTCAAACGCACACGACTCTTGCGAAGCGTTTATCTTAGTTTCGCCTCTGCCTCTGGGCCTCATACATCAGGATCGCAGATGCAATCCCGGCATTTAAAGATTCTACTTTCCCGCACATTGGAATACGGATACGCCAGTCTGCACTTTCTGCAAGTTCTCTTGTAAGACCATTCCCCTCGTTTCCGATCAGAAAGGCTGTTGCTTCTTTATAATTCTGTGCATCGTGAACACTGCTGCCCTCCAGATAGGCCGCATAGGTTTGGATCTTGCACTTTTTCAGTTTCTGCATAACCGCTTGCATATTCTCAGCATAACAGAATGGCACGCGGTATATGGACCCCATGGTAGCACGTATGGTTTTGGGATTATAGATATCAACAGTTCCGTTGCTCATGATAACGCCTGTAATACCCGCACCTTCTCCTGTACGCACAATGGTTCCGAGATTGCCCGGATCCTGAATATTCTCCAGAACCATGATCAGCGGTGTACTGCCCTGAATGATATCGTCCAGATCATACTCAAAACGTTTCACGAGGCTTAACACGCCCTGTGGCGTCTTTGTATCAGAGGCCGCCTCAAAGACGCGGTCTGTGACGATTTCCAGGCTTTCCCCTTTCCAGATATCTTCTTTCTGATGTTTTTTGTAAAAACTTTCTGATACATAGGTCTTTATTACCTGGTCTGTCGGTGCTTCCCGGTACATTTTGATTCCTTCTATAATAAAGATTCCCTGTTCCTGACGCAGCCTGTTCTTCTTCTGAAGCTGGATCAGATTTTTGATCTGCGGATTTGCGGTGCTGGTTATCATATTTTTCTCCTCTGATTGAAAATAAAAGAGCCGGTAGTACCTTCACACTGGTAATATCCGGCTCTTACATACGTTTGACTTGAATATGGGTGTTGATTATTTATATCATGATGCCAGGGTCAAAAGGTCTAAATCCACATGAGCTTGCTCATAGGTGGATGAAAGACCTTGGGACCCGCCCCGATATGAGCATAAAAGTGGGATGATAATCCCACGATATGCGAATACCGGAGAGGATTGTGGGAGTGCAACGCACGGAACAATCCGTAGGCATCATAGTTGGGGACTTTTGACACCCACATCATATCATATATTAAAACGTCGCTCTTCTGACTATATAATTAGATAGAAAGGGCCTTGCTTACATCATACATATATTCTGAAATGCTCTTCTGCATTGCCAGAGCCTCATCAATATCAAAGTCTGTAAACTCTCCGTTTCTGTATCCTACTACACGGTTTGTCTTTCCTTCTGCCAGAAGGTCTACTGCATAAGATCCCATCATGGATGCATATACACGGTCTGTACATGTCGGGCTTCCTCCACGCTGCATATGGCCAAGGATGGTAGCTCTTGTCTCCATGCCGGTAGCTGCTTCGATACGGCGAGCCATGCTTGCAGAATGTCCGATACCTTCTGCATTGATGATGATATGATGTTTTTTGCCACGTTTTCTGTTTTCGATGATGTTGTTGATCAGCTTCTGCTCATCGTAATCATATTTCTCCGGAAGCAGGATATCTTCTGCACCGTTTGCAATACCGCAGTACAGAGCGATGTAGCCTGCACCACGTCCCATAACTTCGATGATACTGCATCTTTCATGAGATGTGGATGTATCACGTACTTTATCGATTGCTTCCATTGCTGTATTGACCGCTGTATCAAATCCGATCGTATACTCGGTGCATGCAATGTCCAGGTCGATCGTTCCCGGGATACCGATCGTGTTGATACCCAGAGCAGCCAGTTTCTGTGCACCTGCGAAGGATCCGTCACCACCGATGACTACCAGTCCGTCAATACCATGCTTTCTGCAGACTTCTGCACCTTTCGCCTGTCCTTCCGGTGTACGGAACTCTGCACATCTTGCTGTATACAGTACAGTACCGCCACGGGAAATGATATCAGATACGTCACGTGCTGTCATATCTTTAATCTCTTCATTCAGAAGACCATTATATCCCTTATAGATACCTTTTACTTTCAGTCCTCTGGAAAGTGCTTTTCTAACAACCGCACGAATTGCCGCATTCATACCAGGAGCATCGCCGCCGCTTGTAAGTACGCCTATTGTCTTTATTTCTTTTGCCATCTTGAAACCTCCTCAGATTCGCTGTTTAGACTCTTTGATTTTCCTAACCAAATACTTCGCTCTCAATTTTAATTCATTTTACTGTTATTTTCAATACACTTTTCAACAACTTTTACATTGTTCTGCCCATATCTTTCAACAATTTTCTGCAAAAGTGTCTCATCTGCACACACAGACCATGCTTTGCCCAGTCTTTTCATAGATTTCGGGGAACGAATGTAGACTACAACCTGATCTGATCCATCCGACGAACGTAAAATTTCGTATAAGATTTTTTCTTCCGCTGCAAAACTCTCCCGATCCGGGAACTGAATCCAGATTTCTTTCGGCAGGTCTTCAAATTTCCAGATCTTATCGCAGATCAGTTTGCTTGCCTTTTCTTCTTCTGCAGATACGTGTCCCCGGATAAAAAGTTTGCCATCCTGTGTAATGCTGTTTCGGTAAATTTCATACTGCCTTGGGAAAACCACAACTTCCACTGTGCCAAGAAGATCCTCGATAGTCAAAAAGACCATGGTCTTATTGTTTTTTGTATGCTTGATCGTAATGCCTTCGACCATGCCTCCGATGATCTCCTCTGCTCCGTCAAACAGGCGGGAGCCGTGCAGTTCTTCCTGATAGGCAAAATCCATGGTAGTTGCCGAAATATTTTTCTGCCACATCTTTTCATATTTTTCCAGAGGATGCCCGCTGATATACACGCCAAGCACTTCTTTTTCAAAGGCAAGGAGCTGCTCTTTATCATATTCTTCTACATCCGGCATGCGGATTTCAAAATCTTTTTTATCTTCCTCCGCCACAAAGTCAAACAGAGACATCTGACCTGCCATTGCATTTTTCTTCTCCTGATTTACACTGTCTACAACCTGCACATAGATCATCATCAGCTGTTTTCGGTTATCACAAAGACCATCCAGTGCTCCTGCTTTGATGAAATTCTCTATGGTGCGTTTATTTAATTCTTTTCCGGACAGACGTTCCACAAAATTGCGGAAATTTCGATAGATTCCATTCTGGTTTCGTTCCCGCACGATTGCATCGATCACCGGTTTTCCGATACTTTTGATCGCAGAAAGGCCATATCGGATGCTTTTATTATATTTAAATGCTTCTTCTCCTGTTTTTTCCGTGCTTTCGTTTTCTTCTACGGAAAAAGCACTCTCGCCCTTGTTGATATCCGGCGGAAGCAGACGGATCCCCATCTGGCGGCAGTTCAGAATATATTCTGCCACTTTCGGTGGATTATCAATGACAGAGGTCATCAAAGCTGCCATAAATTCTACCGGATAGTAATATTTCAGCCATGCTGTCTGATATGCAACTACCGCATAACATGCCGCATGTGATTTATTGAATGCATATTTTGCAAAATCGGTCATCTCATCATAGATATGATTTGCAATTTCTTCTGAAATTCCGTTTTTGATGCAGCCCGGCACGCCTTCTTCTTCATTTCCATAGACAAAATTCTGACGTTCTTTTTCCATGACGGCTGCTTTTTTCTTGGACATCGCACGACGCAGAAGGTCGCTTCGTCCAAGCGTATAGCCGCCGAGGGCACGCACGATCTGCATAACCTGTTCCTGGTATACGATACAGCCGTAAGTCGGCTCCAGGATCGGCTCCAGTTCCGGGCATTCGTACGTGATCGTATCCGGGTTATTTTTACCTTTGATATAACGCGGAATAAAATCCATAGGACCCGGACGGTACAGGGAAATTCCGGCGATGATATCCTCCAGGCTCTGCGGTTTCAGCTCTTTCATGAAGTTTTTCATTCCGCCGCTTTCAAGCTGGAAAATGCCTTCTGTCTTACCAGTTCCGATGGAATCCAGGACGGCTTTGTCATTAAAATCAATATGATCGATATCAATGATTTTTCCGGTCGATTTTTCTGCAAGACGGACTGCATTCTGGATAACGGTAAGGGTACGCAATCCCAGGAAGTCCATTTTCAGCAGCCCCAATTCTTCCAGTGTCGTCATCGTAAACTGCGTCGTGATCGCACCGTCGCTGCCTCTGGAGAGCGGCACAAACTCATCGACCGCTTTCTGACAGATCACAACCCCGGCTGCATGCATGGATGTATGACGCGGCAGACCTTCCAGTCTTCTCGACATATCGATCAGCTCATGCACCTGCGGATCTTCGTCATAGATTTTTTTGAATTCCGGATTTCTCTGAAATGCTTTATCTATGGTAATGCCGATCTCAGTCGGGATCATTTTTGCGATTGAATCGACCATTGCATACGGAAGATCCATTACACGGCCGACATCACGGATCACGCCTCTTGCCGCCATCGTACCAAAGGTCACAATCTGTGCAACCTGATCTTTGCCGTATTTTTCCACAACGTAATCAATGACTTCCTGTCTTCTTTCGAAGCAGAAATCCACGTCAATATCGGGCATGGAGACACGTTCCGGGTTCAGAAAACGTTCAAACAGTAAGTTATATTTCAGAGGATCAAGCTGTGTAATGCCAAGTGTATAGGAGACAAGGCTTCCTGCAGCCGAGCCTCGTCCCGGTCCTACCATAATATCGTGGTCGCGGGCAAATTTGATATAATCCCATACGATCAGGAAATAATCGACATATCCCATTTTCTGAATGATGCCAAGCTCATAGTCCAGACGTTCTTTTAATCCTTTCGTCTCTTCGCCATAACAGCGAACCAGTCCGTCGTGGCAGAGTTTCTGTAAATATTCCCATGATGTATAGCCATCCGGCACATCATATTTCGGAAGTTTTGTCACACCAAACTCAATCTCCACATGACAACGGTCTGCGATTTTCTGTGTGTTTTCCAGTGCTTCTAGTGCATACGGAAACAGGTTTTTCATTTCTTCTTCGGATTTTACAAAATACTGTCCGCCTTCATAACGCATACGGTCAGTATCCGACAGTTTCTTTCCGGTCTGTAAACACAGCAGAATATCATGAGAATCCGCATCGGATGCATACGTGTAATGCACATCATTTGTCGCCACCAGATCTATGCCTGTCTCTTTGCTCATCCGAAGGAGCTGTGTATTGACTGCTTTCTGTTCCGGGATGCCATGATCCTGAAGCTCCAGGAAAAAGTTGCCCCTTCCGAAAATTCCTTCGTAGCGTCTGGCGGCACGCACTGCTTCTTCGTACATACCACGCACCAGATATTTTTGGACTTCTCCTGCCAGACACGCAGACAGGGCAATGATACCTTCATGATATTTTTCCAGGACTTCCATATCCACACGCGGTTTATAATAGAAACCTTCTGTAAAACCTTTTGATACAATCTTGGTCAGATTACTGTAACCTGTGTTATTTTCTGCTAATAATACCAGATGATAGTAGCGGTCATCACCGCTTCCGGCTTCTCGGTCAAATCTGGATCCGGGTGCTACATACACCTCACATCCAAGAATCGGATTGATCCCGGCTGCTTTTGCTTCACGGTAAAAATCGATCACACCGTACATAACACCGTGGTCTGTGATGGCCGCACTGTTCATGCCCAGTTCTTTTACCCGTGCAACGTATTCTTTGATTTTATTTGATCCATCCAGCAAACTATATTCTGTATGAACATGTAAATGTGTAAAACTCAAACTGCACCTCACCCTCTCAATATCATGTAGATCACTACTATAACTGTTGCCACCGCAAATGCCGGTGTAAACATGGTTTTCGGTTCACCCGGACGTTTTTCTCTTCGTTTAAAACACCATTTCAGATGCTCATAACGTCCACAGTGTTTCGCAATCCAGATCAGCACTCCGATCGCTGCAAAAATACAGATCGCCGCGATCACGGAATAAACATTGATCACACCGATCATGTCCTGTGTTGTCAATGCTCCGGAACTTGTAGAAGAACTGCCGGCAGAAATTCCATAAAGCAGTTTGGAAACTGCCATCAATGCCGTACTCCATCCATTGATCACAAAATGTGCTGTCATCGTAGCAAAAATACTTCCTGTCGCCTCCAGCAGAATGCCAAATGCAATGCCCAGTACAAAAGCATAGCAGAACTGATTAAAGTTCATGTGCATCAGACCAAACGCCAGTGCAGATCCAAGAATCGCACACCACACACCTCTCTGACGATATCCATTATAATAGAGACCACGGAACGTAAATTCTTCGCAGATCGGCGGAATGACTGCCATCACAATCATATTGACCCAGAATGCATTCTGCGTCAGTTCCGACTGTGAACTTTCAAATGCATTTCTTACGAAAAGCATAGAAAGCAGATTCAGCCAGGATGTAACAGGGATCATCAGCACTGCATATAAAATGACCATTGCGATCACCGATAACTTCAGTGGTTTAAATGGCATCCACTTTCTCGGATCTACCTTGTTTATGATCATAAATCCAATAACCGGCATCAAATACAGAAGCTGGCTCAAAAGCATCAGCTGCGTCGCATCCATCGAACGAACAAACGGGATAAATCCCAGAAAAATCCCGGAAAGCAGTATCCAGATAACGGTCACCAGAAACAGCCTGTTTATCTTCGGTGTCTTGTTCATTTGTTTTTCCTCCACGTTTTTTATTTTTAATAATGTCAGTGAAATGTCCTGTCTTGCCGGCAAGAACGACAATTTGACATTTTGATCCTGGCATCATAATTTTATTCTACCATAAAATCCATTTCTTTTTGCATTTTCAAAGTTTAATTTTTAAAAACAAAGATAAAAAAACAGCCGGGCATTGCCCGACTGCCTTGATTTTGATTTTTACTTATTGTTATACAATCAGTTATTGCGGCTGATCATGTAATCCATCAGTTTATCAATATCTTCTTTTTCGTATGCAACGATCTCCAGTTCCGGAATTTCGCCGTTTGAGAAGATATTTGCCAGAGATACATACTGTGACAGCTTAGATTTCAGATTCAGTCTGTCACCTTCGCCTGTTACAAGCTCTACTTTTCCTTTGCAGCTGTCTACTACCTCAAAAAATTTATCAATATCTTTAATTCCCATTACTTTCATAATTCATTCTCCTTTCAGATAAAAATGTTGAAAAGTGATTATTCTATTTATTTGATTGCGATTGCCTCGATCTCGATCAGGACATCTTTTGGCAGTCTCGCAACTTCAACACAGGAACGTGCCGGGTAGGTACCGGTGAAATATTTTGCATAAACTTCATTGATGGTACCAAAGTCTTCCATATTTTTAATAAATACGGTTGTCTTTACCACGTTTTCTGTGGAAGTACCGGCTTCTTTTAACAGTGCTGCCAGATTGCCGATCGCCTGATCTGCCTGTGCGGCTGCACCTTCCGGAATCTCGCCTGTTGACGGAACTACCGGGATCACTCCGGATGTATATACCATACCGTTTACTTCGATCGCCTGTGAATATGGTCCAATTGCTGCAGGAGCTTTGTCTGTACTGATTGCTTTCTTCATGCTCATGCCCTCCTAACAAATGTATGCTCTTTGCTGATAAAGATGTTTCTATCTTTTTTCATTTCCTATTATAAATTCAGTTTTCAAACGACGCAAGCAAATTTTTCGTGAAAAAATCGCAGGAAAATATAGCATAATGTTTAATGCCTATCTTCAAATTGTTTGATTCTCAAAAAATTATTGTGCGTTTTTACCGTTTTATGATGCGATTCTCTGTAATTTCGATACGTCCCTGTTTCAACAGTCTTCCAACGGCACGTTTGAATGCATTCTTACTGAGTCCGAATTCTCTTTTGATGATCTCCGGTGAAACTTTATCGTTAAACGGAAGTACGCCTTCAAATTCTTCAATCACCTTCATCACGGCTTCTGCATCTTTTTCCATCTGCTGCGGAATCTTTTCTTTATCCGAAAGATCCAGTTTGCCATCTTCCTGTACTCTCGTCACACGAAGATTTAAAATATCGCCCACGCGGTATTTGCCCTGTGCTTCTTTTGCAGGGATCAGACCGGAATAACAGTCATCCACTGCCACAAAAACACCAAAATTCTCGCTGATCTCATAAATACGGCCGGTCACTTTATCGTCTCTCTGATATGGAGAATCTTTTTTCAGATATTCATACACTTTCATCGTAGCACAGAGACGACTGCTCTTATCAATGTAAAGTGCCGCCAGACACTCTTCCCCCGGCTGCACACGCTTTGTCTGCTCTTTATATGGAAGAAACAGATCCTTTTCCAGTCCCCAGTCCAGAAATGCACCGATTTTTCCTGTATCAGCGACGCGAAGCACGGCTGTTTCTCCCAGGCGGACTTTCGGCGTACGTGTCGTTGCAATCAGCCGATCCTGTGAATCTTTATATAAAAATACTTCTAATATATCTCCTGCCTTGATGCCTTCCGGAACTTCTTTCTTTGGAAGCAGTACTTTTTCAGTCGCATTTTCCTCTTCTCCGAGATAAATTCCAAATCCTACTTCTTTTACTACATAAAGTTCCTGGCTTTCTCCTAAATGAAACATATTCTTTCTCCTCGTTTTTTGTATTCCTGTTTATTTGTTCTGAAATTCGTAACTGTTCAGCACCTTCACAATTACGAGTCAAAATGCATTTAAAATCACCTTCGTTAATGGCATTTTGACCTGCATGTCTCGGGATTTTGGCATATTCATGCCAAAACACCTCGCGGGATACTACCTACTGAATAGTTACTGAAATTCTACCACTGCATACGGTTTCTGTGCCTCATCACACAGCAACACCGTACATTTTTTCTCTTCTATATGAATATAAGGCACAACCATATCACCGAGAAGTGCTGCCTTTTTATACTCTGCACGCATCTGGGAAATCCGGAAATCATCCGGCAGAAGCTCCATCGCCATCTGCACATATTGTCCATTATTGACATGATGATTTGTATCAATGTGATGTTTCACGATCAGAAAGTACTCTTTCTTTTCCATTTCTTCCGGAAGGGCGATCTTTCGCGGTGCATAATCCATATCCAGCTTCTCGTGCAGCACATACGCTTCCTGCTCCTCTTTCGGAACTCTGGTCGGATGTCCGGTCTTTAAATCCACGTAAGTCCACAATGTATTCGCCCAGGCAAGCTTTTCACCTTTTTCATCCCGGATGCAGAAATTTCTTTCGCCGAGAAATCCCTTAAAAGAATATGGCCAGGTCTGAACGGTGATCTCCTGTCCAAACACCGGCAGCTCCCCAAGCACGATCTGCCAGGACGACAGAACCCATGCACACTGCTTTTCCTTCAGATAATCAATCCCGAAGCCTATCTTTTCCGAATGAAAACTGCTGCAGTCCTGAAAATAATTTAATATAGAAAGAAGTGTGATCCTGCGATTCTCATCCACTTCGCTGTAACGAACTCTGCTGTCAAACTGATAAATCATACGTTCCTCCCGAATCTTGTGGCATCTTCAAAACCAAACATCCTGTTTTTTGAACGCAGAGAAGCATTTCCCCGCTTCAAGTGTGCAGAGCACTAAGCGGTAGGTGAGGGGGATGCTATCAAACGGATGTCCTGATTTTCATTTGCCTGGTAACTCATTTTATTTTCTGTATATGCAGAAAAGGTTGTCTTAGCAGACAACCTTCTTAACTGGGCTACAAGGATTCGAACCTTGAAATGACGGAGTCAGAGTCCGTTGCCTTACCATTTGGCGATAGCCCATCATTATTTTACTCTGTTGCGTTTTTGTTGCTCACAACAATGAGAATTATATAGTAACGTTCATAAAATGTCAAGCACTTTTTTTAACTTTTTTAAATCTTTTTTTATTTTCCCTTTTCTTCCAGCCCGTGATGTGTTATAACAGGAAGAAAAGAACCCCAATGTATGCAGAATGGAGGAAACTATGAGTACTATGAATCTTACCCTGCTGACCGATTTCTATGAATTAACGATGATGCAGGGCTATTTTAAAACACAGAATACCGAGAAAGTAGTTTTTGATGCTTTTTACCGCAAAAATCCATGCGACGGTGGCTATGCGATCGCTGCCGGACTGGATCAGGTAATTGATTATATTAAAAATCTTCGTTTCAGCAAGGAGGATATCGCTTATCTGAGAAGCCTGAACACGTTTGATGAAGATTTTCTGAACTATCTGGCTGATTTCCGTTTCAGCGGTGATATTTATGCGATTCCGGAAGGCACCGTTGTTTTCCCACGTGAGCCGCTAGTCAAGGTGGTTGCCCCGATCATGGAGGCACAGCTGGTAGAGACTGCCATTCTGACGATCATCAATCACCAGAGTCTGATTGCTACAAAAGCTTCCCGTGTTGTCTGTGCTGCAAAAGGTGATGGCATCATGGAGTTTGGCCTGCGTCGTGCACAGGGTCCGGATGCCGGTGTTTATGGTGCAAGAGCTGCCATGATCGGCGGATGCATCGGCACTTCCAATGTACTTGCCGGACAGCTTTTTGATGTTCCGGTAAAGGGTACGCATGCACACAGCTGGATCATGAGTTTCCCGGATGAATACACTGCATTTAAAACATATGCAAATATGTATCCGGATGCCTGCTGTCTGCTGGTTGATACTTACGATACGTTAAAATCCGGCGTGCCAAATGCAATCCGTGTTTTTGAAGAAATGCGAAATGCCGGTATTCCGCTGAAAAATTACGGAATCCGTCTCGACAGCGGTGACCTCGCTTATATGTCCAAACAGGCAAGAAAACTGCTGGATGCCGCCGGCTTCGATGATGCTTATATTTCTGCTTCCAGTGATCTGGATGAGTATCTGATCGAGAGTTTAAAAGCTCAGGGATGTAAAATCACTTCCTGGGGTGTCGGAACCAACATGATCACTTCCAGGGATTGCCCTGCTTTCGGCGGTGTATACAAACTTGCTGCCGTAGAAGACAAAGAAACCGGAGAATTTATTCCGAAGATCAAGCTTTCTGAGAACACTGAAAAGATCACCAATCCTGGAAACAAAACGATCTACCGTATTTACAGCAAAACGACCGGAAAGATCCGTGCCGATCTGATCTGTCTTGCCGACGAAACGTTTGACGAGAGTAAAGATATGATCATTTTCGACCCGCAGGAAACCTGGAAAAAGACAAAAGTACGTGCAAATACCTATACACTTCGTGAGCTGCTTGTTCCGGTGTTTAAAAACGGCGAATGTGTTTATGATTCTCCAAGCGTGATGAAAATCCGTGATTACAGCAAAAAAGAGCTCGATACTATCTGGGATGAAACAAAACGTTTCGCAAATCCGCAGCATGTCTATGTAGACCTTTCAGACAAGCTCTACAAGATCAAATCGGATCTGCTCGAAAAAATGAGCCTGGAAGCTCTGGAATACTAAGATGGCATAAAAGAGAAATCCCCTTCATAGACTGTTCTCAGTACAGGAAGGGGATTTTTTATGTTTTCTTATGAAATGCTTGTCAACTGTGAAAACAGACTGCCTGAAGATTTTGTGCCGCCATCACTGGCTGCACCGGATATTGCATTTGCCGCAGATCCTTCGGACGAGAAGCGTTTTCTGGAAGTCCGGGCTGCCAGACACGCAAAACGGCTTTTTGACGCCGCCAAAGCAGAGGGGATTTTTCTCTATGGCATCTCCGGATACCGCAGCTACGAACGTCAGGAAATACTCTATCAGAAGGCCTGCTGCAAATCTTCTGCCGCTTCATCTCTATGCGAAACTGCCATGCCTGGATGCAGCGAACATCAGACCGGACTGGCCCTTGATGTATCCTGCCCGGCCGTCTCTTTGAATCTTTCGCAGGCTTTTTCAGAAACAGCAGAAGGGCGATGGCTTGCCCGCCATGCCCCTCTTTATGGTTTTATCATACGTTATCCCAAAGGCAAAGAACATCTGACAAAGATCCCGGCGGAACCATGGCACATCCGGTATGTCACCAGAAGCCTTGCTCTGTGCCTGACACTCACCGGGCAGGTTCTGGAAGAATACTACGCCTGCTGTGAACGGTAAAATTTAAATCCGACCAGTGTTGTGAGCACTTCCGTCACTGGAAAGGTCAGCCAGAAATACTGCAGTCCAAACCTGGAAAACAGATATCCAAGCGGAACAAACAAAACCATTGTCCTCACAACGGTAAGAATCGAACTTTTCACGGCACTGCCGATCGCCTGAAAATACACCGGAAAAATCAGTGAAGTGACCATCGGGATAAATGCAACTCCAATATAATGAAATCCGTTCGTTCCGATTGCAATCACCTGTGCATCTTTCGAAAAGGTTGAAAGCATTTGAACCGGCAGAAATTCAAAACACAGCGTTCCAAGAAACATCAGAGCCATTCCCGCGATCAGGGATTCTTTCAGCACGGCTTTGCATCTCTCCTGATCTTTTGCCGCATAATTGAAGCTGATGACCGGTACGATGCAGGTCTGCAATGCTCCGAGTGGAATAAAGAAAAAACTCTGCCATTTGTAATACAGCCCAAGTGCCGTCACCGCCTGATCCGAAAATCCTGCGAGGATCATATTCAGCCCGAAAATATAAAACGTGTACGCAGACTGCATGAGAATGTTCGGTATCCCAAGCTGATAAATCCTTTTGATGTGCGGCAGATAACAGGATTTTTCCGGTGATCTCACAAAAGCTTTTCTCATGACCACAAGAGCCGCTACGATCTGCCCGATCACCGTGGCGATCGCTGCACCGGCGATTCCGAATTTATGTATGCCAAACATCCCGAAAATCAGGATCGGATCAAGAATAATATTCGTGATTGCTCCGGCGATCTGTGCCACCATCGGCGTTTTCATATCTCCGCGTGCCTGCAGGATTTTGCTCCAGACTCCTTCTGTAAACAGTCCGATACTGACCACGCAGACGATTCTTCCATATACGACAACATCTCGTATGATTTCTTCTGAATTTGTCGAAATCCTCGCATAAAACGGCATGATCAGATAACAGACTGCTGCAAAAACAATCCATAGAAAAACTGCCAGCGGCGTGCCTATGCCTGCCACTTCTTCTGCTTTTTTCTCCTGGCGGATTCCGAAATAATATGCCATGTCGGTGTTGATCCCGACGCCCGTCCCCACCGCAAGGGCGATCATTAACAGCTGAAGCGGATAAATAATGGACAGTGCCGTCAGACCTGTCTCCGAATATTTACCTACAAACAGACTGTCCACTATGTTATAAAGTGCCTGAATCAGCTGTGCCAGCATGACAGGCGGTGCGATTTTTAATAAAATGCGGCTGATTTTTTCTTTTCCGTAAAATTCGGATGTGTCCATGCTCCACTATCTCTCTTCCATATTTCTTACATAAACTGTGCTTCATGCCGCACCTTTTTTTCAATATCTGAGAAGCTCTCTTCGTTATATCACACTTACCATACCCTGTAAATAGTTAAACACAGCCAAAAAGACGCATGAAAAAAATTTCGTTTTTTTCACACGCCTTTGCCTTTACTGTTCCATTTGTCTTCCCATAAATCCTGCTGCACATTTCGCAAGTGCGTTTTCGGTTTCGCCCATTTTGACGCTCCGGTCTTTTCCGGAGAGGATTACCGAGCCGATCGCATCACCTCCGCAGAGGATTGGTGTGATCACCTGCGGTACATCCGGTTTGCTTTCCCCATTGGTGAGTTCTACATGACGCTCCGGCGTTTTCCCGGCGAGAATGGATTCTCTTTCGTTAATCATATTTTCAAGCACATCGCTGATCGTTTTGCCGATATATTCTTTTTTCATGCCGCCTGCTGCCGCTACGATCTGATCGCGGTCCGTGATGCATACGCCGTGTCCGCTCGTCTGTGCAAGTGATTCTGCAAATTCTGCGGCAAATTTTCCAAGTTCTCCGACCTGAGAATATTTTTTTAAAATTACTTCTCCTTCGCGGTCTGTGAAAATCTCCAGTGGATCTCCTTCTTTGATTCTCAATGTTCTGCGGATTTCTTTTGGAATGACAATTCTTCCCAGATCATCAATACGCCGAACAATTCCTGTAGCTTTCATTTATCTGTTTCCTCCTGTATTCCTCATGCTTTTCCATATTTTGCACTGTATGGATAGTATGTGAAAACATGAGGGAATTATGCGTGAAAATTAACTCTTGCTTTTATATCTTTTTCAGCCCTGCTGACCGTTTGCCTGGCGGATCATATCTTCTACGACAATGTCAAAGATTTCTCCCACGGAGTTGCAGTACTCTAAAATTTTCCATGGCTCATTTGTATGGAAATGGATTTTTACCAGATCTTCATCTCCGGCTGCGATCAGGCTGTTTCCTTCGAAATGTTCGGTGATGTAATCTGAAATTTCATCCTCATCCAGATCTTCGTCTCTTCTTTCGATCAGCAGCTGTGTGTCATAGCGGTATGCAAACTGATCATCTTCTGCATCAATTGAATGAATTGCCATTTTCTTATCCTCCTGTATGTTGAAATTGAAACAGTAAATGATTCGTAACTGTTCTTATATCCGGCAACAAATACTTTGATTTGTGCCGGGAAATTGCTGTAGTTCTATTTTATCGAATATTGTCTTTTTTATAAAGGGTTATTTTCTAATTTTCGAAAATCATTTGTATCTGCCTTGTTGCTTCATAATCGTTCATTTCCAACATTTGCATGTCTGCTAATATGACTTTTCAATCCTCTGGCTTTACTTTGCCAAAAGCCTTACACAATAGATTGACTTTACGGAACTGAACCGTTAGAATATTCTAAAAAAGAAAGGCAATAGCATGATGTTTCTTCACAACAGAAGATATATTCCTATTTTAGATCCTTAGTGCAGTATAGAAATCAATCATATACAAAACTATGAAAAAGGAATCTAAAATTATGTTCAGAAAATTTTTTAAATATGTGACTCAGAGTATGGCCGGAATGATCGGTATATCGATCTATATTCTGGCAGATACTTTTTTTATTTCGCTGCATTCCGGTGCGAATGGTCTGACGGTTCTGAATCTGATCCTGCCGGTTTACGGCGTGCTGTATGCAATCGGGGCAATGATCGGAATCGGTTCTGCGACAAGATACTGCATCATAAAATCAAAAGGTAAAAATGCGGACTGCTATTTCGGACAGTCTCTGATGTGGAGTATTCTGTTCAGCATTCCGTTTGTACTGTGTGGAATTTTATTTCCGGCAAATATCCTGAAAATACTCGGTGCAGATGCAAGTCTTGTGAAACTTGGAACGGTTTATCTTCGAATCGTTCTGCTCGGGTCGCCGTTTTTTATGTCAAACCATACGTTCACGGCATTTACCAGAAACGATGACGCACCGTCAAGGGCCATGCTGGCATCGATTATCGGAAGCCTGTTTAACATTGTGTTCGACTATATTTTCATGTTTCCGATGAATATGGGGCTGGCAGGTGCCGCTCTTGCCACTGCCCTCTCTCCGGTAGTTACCATGAGTGTATGCAGCACACACCTTTTCGGTAAAAAAAGCCAGGTAGCAATGCATCTTTCTGTGCCGTCTTTCCGGCATCTGCTCTCCTGCTGCCAGCTTGGTATTTCTGCGTTTGTCGGAGAAATTTCTTCAGCCGTGATCACAACTGTTTTCAATATGCTGCTGTTAAACCTTGCCGGAAATATCGGCGTGGCAGCCTACGGTGTGGTAGCTAATTATTCAATTGTTGCGGTATCTGTTTTTAATGGGCTCGCCCAAGGAACACAACCGCTTTTCAGTGAAAGTTACGGTGCCGGAAACAGCAAAGATGTCCATAAAATCCTACGCTACGGCATCCTGACCTGCCTGATTGTAGAGGCACTGGTCGTGATCTGTGCATGGGGCATGACCGATTCGCTGATCGCCATTTTTAACAGTGAACAGAATCTTCAGCTTATCACGTATGCTCAGAGTGGAATGAGACTGTATTTTCTCGGATTTCTGCTCGCCGGGATCAACATTTTGCTGGTGTCTTATTTTTCAGCGGTTGATGACAGCCTGCCGGCAATCGTCGGATCTGTTATGCGAGGAGCCGTTGCGATCACCATCTGTGCGATCCTTCTTTCCAGGTGGTTCGGCATCGACGGCGTGTGGATATCTTTTCTTGCATCTGAAATACTGACGTTTGTGACAATCCTGGTCTTATATAAGTTTCTGCCGTACACAAAAAAATGACACCTTGCACCTTCCGGTCAACGATGAAGAATACAGCAAATGCTTCAACCTGCAATGAAAAATTGCAGATTATTATGCTTTCATCATCCCTGACATAATGCAGCCTCCGGCTGCACCACACTCTTTCAGGCTCATCCACTGAGTCTCATCAAATTTAATCCCACCGATGGCATACACCGGAAGATCGACTGCAGCACAGACCTGACGTAAAAAATCAAGTCCCCGTGGCTGCAGTCCTTTTTTGCAGTCCGTCGCATAAATATGTCCTGCCGTCACGTAGGACGCACCAAGTTCCTGTGCTTCCTGTGCCTGCTCCGTAGAATGGACGGATGTGCCGATTTTTTGGATAATCTCTCTCTGGCTCTCCGGTATACTCAAATTCTGAGACTCCCGGTATTTTTGATTTTTCTGATTTTGTTTTTCCAGAACAAACTGACGCAGAATCGGAAGCGGCAGATGTACGGTATCACATTTCAGTTTTTCTGCGACTCTCCAGAATGTATGCAAAATACATGGAACCTGGTATTCTGCACAGATTGCCATCACTTCCTTCGCCAGTTCTTCATATTCTTTTTCTGAGAGATCTTTTTCCCGCAGGATCAACGCATCCGGATGCATTTCACAGACTCTGCGGATCTGTTCCAGAAAAGGACGCTCTGTCAGGCTGCGGTTTGTAACTGCCACAACCTGACCATATTCCCTATACATAGATATAATCCGACATCACCGGCTGAAGATCATGTGCTAATAATGCATCGTAAACTTCTTCGACCGATCTGCCGTCGGAAATTTCGAACTGATCGTCCCCTTTGTCCTCGATATCTTCCACGTGGCTGCCGATTCCGGTACTGACGCCCGCTGAAATCTTGGTTGCTGCGATTCCGACCAGATTGTCACGGACTCTCGCACATTCTCTTGTCGATACGGTGATGCTCGCAAACGGCATAAACAGACGATAGGCACAGACTACCTGCAGAAGCTGTCTTTCATGGACATCCATCGGATTGATGCGGTCGTTGTTGATGATCGGGCGAAGCCGCGGACAGGAAAATGCAATTTCTGCATGCGGATATTTTCTCTGTAAAAGCCATGCATGATAACCGGTCGCAAATGCATCTTTGCGGAAATCATCCAGACCTAACAGTGCTCCGAATCCAACGCCTCGCATGCCGCCCATCAATGCACGCTCCTGAGCATTGACACGGTACGGATAAATGCGTTTGTGTCCTGCCAGATGCAGCGTCTCGTATTTATCGGAATTGTACGTTTCCTGAAATACTGTTACATAATCTGCTCCACATTCGTGAAGATAAGCATATTCATCAGAATTGACCGGATAAATCTCAAGACCGATCACCTTGAAATATTTCTGTGCGATCTTGCAGGCTTCTCCGATATATTCCACGGTAGATTTGCTGCGGCTCTCGCCGGTCAGGATCAGAATTTCCTGCAGACCGGTCTTTGCGATCGCTGCCATTTCTTTTTCGATTTCTTCTGCATTTAACTGTGCACGGTTGATCTTATTGTGGCAGTTGAATCCACAATAAATACAATAATTCTCACAGTAGTTTGCAATGTAGATCGGAGTGAACATATAGACGCTGTTTCCGAAATGCTTTCTCGTCTCCACCTGGGCTGCCTGGGCAATCTCCTCAAGAAGCGGCAAAGCTGCCGGTGATAAAAGTGCCTGGAAATCCTCCGGCGTGCGTTCACTGTGTGCCAGTGCTCTTCTTACATCTGCTTCGTTATATTTATCATAATCATAAGCTTCCATTTCGCTGACTACTTTATCCAGGACTTCAGAACCGATATCTTCCATGCCTTTCAGGTATTTCATATGGTCGATGCGGTTTTTTTTCTGGTCTTCCAGAATTTCAGCACTTAAAATACTTTCATTTACATGCGTGTTTTCCATGGTGGCTGCCTCCTAATCCTGCAGAAATCCGGTCAGCGGAGAAGATGCACTTGCACCACGTTCGATCGTTCTGCCAAGCCCGGAAAGGTATGCACTTCTTCCGGCTTCGATTGCCTTTTTAAATGCTTCTGCCATCGCCGGAACATCGCCTGCGGTTGCGATCGCCGTGTTTGCCATTACCGCAGCTGCTCCCATCTCCATCGCTTCACATGCCTGGGACGGTCTTCCGATACCGGCATCTACAATGATCGGGAGCTCCATCTCGTCAATCAGAATCTGGATAAATTCTTTTGTGCAAAGTCCTTTATTGGAACCGATCGGTGCACCAAGCGGCATAATGCAGGCTGCACCGGCATCTGCAAGTGCTCTTGCTGCGTTCAGATCCGGATACATGTACGGCATGACAACAAATCCTTCTTTTGCCAGAATCTCGGTCGCTTTGATCGTCTCATAATTGTCCGGAAGCAGATATTTTGAATCATGTACCACTTCAACTTTCACGAAATCGCCGCATCCGAGTTCTCTTGACAGTCTTGCGATGCGGACCGCTTCCTTTGCATTTCTTGCCCCGGAAGTATTCGGAAGCAGTGTGACATCATCCGGAATATAATCCAGAATATTGGCCAGACCGCCTTCGTTTGCACGGCGCAGAGCCAGTGTGATGATCTGGGCATCTGCTTTTTCAATACAGGCTTTTACAAGATCCAGTGAAAATTTTCCGGATCCTAAAATAAAACGGGAAGTAAACTCGTGTCCTCCCAGAATAAATTTATCGTCTTTTGTGTTCATGATTTTTCCTTTCTTTACATAACATTAACGCCCTCGTATGGCATCTTTTTCTTTTAACATTGTCAGATTTCTTCTTCGCCTAATATCAGACGTGTTATCATATTTGCTTCGTGTGCCGCACAGATTGCCACACGCGGTGCCATCAGACCATTTCCGTACTCCGGCTCTGTCACACCGTCTCCGCACAGATAAAAGTTTTTCATCAGACGTTTCGTACGGATCGTGTTGCTGCTGCCATAACCTGCCATTCCGGTTGCCGATACCAGCTTTTTTTCCGGGAAATGTTCCAGCACACCATTGACCAGCATCGCTTTTGCTTCCGGCCGATCGAACGCTTCGCAGATGATCGGATCGTCCCCCAGCAAATCCACAATATTTTCTTCTGTCACTTTTACACAGTCCGTCTGGATATCCAGATACGGATTAATCTTCAGAAGCAGTGATTTCAGGGCATCCGTTTTGTACATTCCCAGATGCTCCATAAAATATTGCTGACGGTTCAGGTTTGTGATATCCACGACATCAAAATCAATCAGATGCAGATGTCCGACACCGATTCTTGCAAGTGCATATGCTACATTGGAACCAAGCCCGCCAAGTCCGGCAATCGCCACACGCCCCTCTGACAGCAATGCCTGTTTTTCCGGAGAATGGCGTTCGTTGAGTGCCGCCATGATTTCTTCTTTTTTCAGTTTCTCGTTCATTTTCAGCCCCCTCCAACAAAGGTAACGATCTCCATGCTATCGCCGTCTTTTAATCTCATTTCCGAATAAAGATATTTCGGAAGAATCTCTTCGTTTAATTCCACAACGATGCGGTTTGTCTGGTAGTTGTTCTGCTCCAGATATTCTGCGACTGTGAGGTCTGTGGAAAGAGTTGTCTGTGTTCCGTTTATTGTGATCATAGGATGCCTCCTTTCAAGAATTTTCTAAAACATTTTCAGATATCTTCGAATATTTTTGAACATTTTTGAAATGTGCAAATGAACGAATTCCCCGAAGGGCACGTAAAAGTGCCTTCTTGGGAATTGTTCATTTTGCACATTGCCAAAGCTTTCTAAATTGCCAGAATACCAGCATTTACCTGTAAATCAAAAAAGAGTCCACAAAGAAATACACCCGCGGTGGTGTACCCCTTCATGAACTCCTGTTCACTCTCATTTATGCTATATTCTGTTTTCAGACAGGTATAACTATAGCAGACAGCGGATAAAATGTCAAATTATATCGTATGATTAAAATTTCATTTTAGGTTTGGGTTTTGTTTCAGAATTGTTAATTTGCGGATCTGTTGTTTTTGTGATATAACAATTTTATGATGCCAGGGGCAAAAAGGTTGACTAAAACATCTTTTCATACGGAGGTGAGCACTGTGACGGTATTGGAAACCGCAAAGAAGATGATCGACTATTCTCACGGAAATCTTCATGACATCAATCATTTCATGAAAGTTTACGCTTATGCAAAAATGATTGCAGAAGGGGAACAGCTCGATCCGGACACTCAGAAACTGGTTGAAATGACAGCTCTGGTTCACGATATTGCCTGCCCGCTCTGCCG
Organism: Hominisplanchenecus sp.; assembly: GCF_046967715.1. Lineage (NCBI taxonomy): Bacteria > Bacillati > Bacillota > Clostridia > Lachnospirales > Lachnospiraceae > Hominisplanchenecus > Hominisplanchenecus sp. The sequence continues at coordinate 4,089 of NZ_JBKVNQ010000042.1, read as the reverse complement.
GGTAAAATACGGAAATACGAACGGAAAAAATCAGGAAAAAGAAAGTGCTGCTTTGATTGCAGAATTTTTTAAAGATTCGGATCTTCCGCAGGATTTTACCGATCGGATCTCTTTTCTCGTAAGTCATCATCATACGATCGATCAGATTGATGGCATCGACTATCAGATCATCATTGAGGCGGACTATCTGGTCAATGCGGATGAAAGCCATTTTTCCGGGCATAATATCAAAAATATGTATGATAAAGTGTTCAAAACAGAAACCGGAAAATTTTTACTTTGTTCTATGTATCAGAACTGTCTGGAAAACGAGACATTATAATTTTCAGAATACAGAAATGGGGGATTTAACATGAAAGAATATGAAATTATCATCGAAACGATCAACCCTTGTGGCGGAACCAAACATGCTCAAAACGAAATTATCGAAGCAGAGGCAGAAAGCCCAGAAGCTTACGTCAAAGAGCATGGGATTTTCCCGGTCATGGATGTATCTAAAAATACTTCCGGGGATATTATTATAACAACCGGCGATTCCAAGGGATATATTGTTCGCTATACTTTTACAGAATAATCTTATTTTGCAACTGTTCAGAGCCAGGCAAAATTTCAATAAACAGGTATAAAATACTCGCATTTTGGATGTTGGCTCTGAACAGTTACCTTATTTTTATAAAAAGCTGGTACTTTGCAATAATAATGTTTCGTTAAAGTGCCAGCTTTTTTATATCTCTTACATCTTCGTATGATGGTTCACATATTTTGCTTTATATTTTGAATACACGATCGTCTGATCTTTATACAGTCCATAGTATCCGGATGCTGCATAGCTGATCGATACTGCAATCAGATAGTATGAAACCCCTTCAAATCCAAACAGCTCGAATGCAATCAGAATGGAGGTCAGCGGGCAGTTTGTCACGCCACAGAACAGTGCTACCATTCCGCTTGCCGCACAGATGGATGGGGAAAGTCCCAGGATATGTCCAAGGACACAGCCAAAAGTGGCTCCGATACAGAACGACGGTACGATCTCTCCGCCACGGAATCCGGCACGCATGGTCAGTACGGTAAGTACCAGTTTCCAGAAGAAATCCAGGGTTCTGACATTTCCGTGTTCAATCGCCTGTGCGATCAGTCCGGTACCGGCTCCCATGTAGTCGGTGGTTCCGAGAAGCTTTGTGATCACGATAATTGCAACGCTGGCAACGACAACGCGGACATAGACGTTTTTCAGATATTTCGCATAAAAAGCGGAAATCCCGTTCAGTGCCATGCAGAACAAAATACTGAGTCCGGCACAGCAAAGTGCCACGATACCCATTTTGATTCCGCTTTCGATCGTAAGTGCCGGAATACTCGTCACATGAAAGGCCTCCGGGTTGATGCCCATGGATGCTGCAAATCCAGACGCGATCAGAGATGCAATAATACAAGGAACCAGTGCGGTATAATACATAACACCAACACTGACTACCTCCATCGCAAAGACGGCTGCTGCCATCGGTGTTCCAAACAATGCTGCAAAAGCGGCACTCATACCGCACATTACCATAACGTGACGGTCTTCTTCATCCAGTGGCAGCATACGTCCAAGCTGATTTCCGATACTGCCGCCAAGCTGGATCACTGCACCTTCTCGTCCGGCTGATCCGCCGGTCAGATGTGTAAGGGCAGTTGATATAAAAATAAGCGGTGCCGATTTGAGCGGTACATCATCTTTGGAACGGATCGTCATAAACACCTGATTCGGACCTCCGTCATCTTTTCCGAATTTCTGATACAAAAATACGATGATCAGACCGGACACCGGAAGCAGATAAAAGATCCATAAGTGCTCTTCTCGGACATTGGTCACGGTTTTCAGAACATAGGAAAACAAACTGCTCGCAGCACCGACAATACAGCCGGTCACAACTGCAAGGATCAGCCATTTTCCAAGGCTTGACATATCACGCCAGATCCGGTTTCCGTAATACTTTGTTTTTTCCTGCATGGTATTTTGCAGGAGATTTTCCTGTTTTTCTTCCACCTTTTTTCTCTCCTTTGAAATTTTTCATGTCTTTTGCATGAATCATTTTCATTCTATACCTTAAGTAAATTCCTGTCAATTTGCGGAACAATCAAGTGCTGGGCAATATTGCAAGTGAGTGTGTTATTCGTATTTGGTATGTCGATGTCATTCTCTTTATCCTCTTTCAGCAAGAAGACTCCAACCTCTAAGGTGGGAGATGAATTGCTGCCATTATCCTCTTGATATTGTGTTCTAATCATAGTATAATATATTCAGTCGAATCATAAAGAAATGGTGAAATACAATGAATTTAGATAATAATGCACATTCAGTATTCCTGCTGCACTATCATCTTGTGCTTGTGGTCAAGTACCGCAGACAGGTTTTTGATGATACTATGTCTGGCAGGGCAAAAGAGATCTTTGAGTATATTGCTCCAAATTACAATATCACTCTTGAAGAATGGAATCACGACAAAGACCATGTACATATACTTTTCAGGGCACACCCAAATACGGAAATAAGCAAGTTCATAAATGCATATAAAAGTGCAAGCAGCAGACTTCTTAAGAAGGAATTTCCACAGATACGGCAAAAGTTGTGGAAAGAACGTTTCTGGAGTCAGAGTTTTTGTCTGCTTACAACCGGTGGTGCACCCATTGAAGTGCTCAAAAAATACATAGAAAGCCAGGGAGAAAAGGAACGAAAAAGGAAGTGACCGCGTGGCAAACAGAGCCTATAAATTCAGAATATATCCCAATGATGCACAGAAGATTTTGTTTGCCAGGACATTCGGCTGTGTGAGAATGGTGTACAACCACTGGCTTGATAGAAAGATCAAGCAGTATGAAGAAAACAAAGCCAATGTAACCTACACTGTCTGTGCAAAAGAAATGGCTGAGATGAAGAAAACGGAAGCATATGCATTTTTACGGGAAGTAGACAGTATCGCATTGCAACAATCGCTCCGACATCTTGATACGGCGTTCCAGAATTTTTTCAAACAGCCAAAAACAGGTTTCCCAAGGTTCAAATCCAAAAAGCGTAATAAAAGCAGCTATTCAACGATCTGCATCAATGGAAACATAACCATATCGAATGGATATTTGAAATTGCCTAAGATCGGACAAGTCAGATTAAAACAGCACAGGGCTGTTCTGAATGGATACAGACTGAAATCTGTGACAGTAAGCCAGACACCAGGCGGAAAATACTATGCAAGTATTCTTTTTCAGTACGAAGATCAGGTACAGGAAAAGGAGATGCAGCGTTTTTTAGGTCTGGATTTTTCCATGCACGAATTATATCGTGACAGTAATGGGAATGAGCCTGCATATCCGAGGTATTATAGGAAAGCGGAGAAAAAATTAGCGAGAGAACAACGCAGGCTTTCCAAAATGCAAAAAGGTTCGAACAACCGCAGCAAGCAGAGGATCAAGGTAGCAAAACTCCACGAAAAGGTTTCCAACCAACGAAAAGACTTTTTACATAAGCAATCAAGACAGATAACCAATGCCTATGATTGTATATGTATAGAAGATCTGGATATGAAAGCAATGTCACGGTCACTGAATTTTGGAAAATCTGTTTCGGATAACGGATGGGGGATGTTCACAACATTCTTAAAATACAAACTAGAGGAACAGGGGAAAAAGTTAGTGAAGGTGGATAAATTTTTCGCAAGCAGTCAGATCTGTTCCGCCTGTGGTTACAAGAACACAAAAACGAAAAATCTTGCCCTCAGAAAGTGGGATTGTCCGCAGTGCGGGATTCATCACGACAGAGATGTAAATGCGGCTATCAATATCAGAAATGAGGGAATGCGGTTAGTAATTGCATGACAGAAACTCAATAGAATAGAAACCGTGGGACACACGGGGTTAGCTCGCTTATGCTTAGCACGTTGGTACTATCGAACGAGAACCAAACCCGCCGAGGTTAGGGAAGCCCCCACCTCTATAGGTGGGGGAGGATGTCACAATGGTAAGTTCAAAGGAAAAGCAGTATAATAATTTAAATAAAAAATCAGAAGATAGAGAGGACATCTGACATGCCGGAATTACCAGAAGTAGAAA
>NZ_JBKVNQ010000041.1:0-25217 GCF_046967715.1 Hominisplanchenecus sp. | reverse complement strand
ACAGAAGCAGGTCATCTGGCTTCGAAACCGGAATATTCTGGTCTCGGCGGCGGCAGGTTCCGGAAAGACAGCCGTTCTGGTAGAGCGTATTTTGCAGAAGATCACGGACAGGGAACATCCGGTGGATATTGACCGTCTGCTGATCGTGACGTTTACAAGAGCTGCGGCGGCAGAGATGCGTGAGCGGATCGGACTGGAAATCCAGAAAAGGCTGCTCGCAGATCCGGATAACGAGAATCTGCAAAGACAGGAAACGCTGCTTTTTCATGCACAGATCACGACGATCGACAGTTTCTGTCAGTCGGTGCTTCGGACATATTTTCATCTGATCGATCTGGATCCGGCGTTTTCCATCGTGGATGAAGGAGAGGCAAAACTTCTGCGGCGAGATACGGCGGAAGAGCTTCTGGAAGAAAAGTATCAGGAGGGCGATACGGACTTTTTACAGTTTGTGGAATGTTTCGCAAACGGAAAAAATGATGAGAATCTGATCGAAATGATCTGGCAGGTCTATGAATTTTCCAGAAGTCATCCATGGCCGGAAGAATGGCTGGAAGAATGCAAGAAAAATTATGATATTGATACACTGGAAGATCTGATCTCAAGTGAATGGATGAAAATGATCTGTGAGCAGGTCGATCAGACCCTGAATGATCTGGAAATGATCCGAACAGAAGCCCTGAAAGTCGCAAATTCGCCGTACGGACCGTGGATGTACGCAGATGCCCTGGAGCAGGACGGCGAGATCTTAAAACAGCTTTCTAAAGGCAATGATTACGCAGAATATGCCAGACGTTTTCTGAACATCAGAAAATTTGCAGTGCTTTCCAGAAAAAAAGATGAAGAAGTATCGGATGAAAAGCGGGAACAGGTAAAGCTTTTGCGTGATCAGATCAAAAAAGGCATTGCCTCTTTGCAGGAGCAGTATTTTTACCAGAGTCCGCAGGAGATGTTAGAAGAGCTGAAGGCGGGAAAAGTGTCCGCACAGATGCTTCTGATGCTGGCATCCGAGTTTGGATTGCGGTTTACGGAGAAAAAACGGGAGCGAAATCTTTTGGATTTCTCAGATCTGGAACATCTGGCACTGCAGATCCTGGTGAAAAAAGAGAATGGAAATGTGGTGCCAGGTGAAGCGGCACTGGCTTTTTCAAAGCAGTTCGAAGAGATTATGATCGATGAATATCAGGACAGCAACATGGTCCAGGAGCTGATCCTGACCAGCATTTCCAGATGCAGCATGGGGCAGAACAATCTGTTTATGGTCGGTGATGTCAAGCAGAGCATTTACCGGTTCCGTCTTGCCTGCCCGGAGCTGTTCATGGAAAAATACGATACCTATACGACGGAAGACTCCGAAAATCAGAAGATCGAGCTGCACAAAAATTTCCGAAGCCGAAAGGAAGTGCTCTTTGATGTCAATTTTATTTTTCGCAAGATCATGCACCGGAATCTCGGAAATGTAGAATATGATGATAATGCGGCACTCTATGCCGGGATCGAATTTCCGAAACTGGTCACCAATGTTGAGACGGATGATCTGACGGCAGCAAAATCTCCGCTTTCCGGAAGTGAGATCCTGCTCTTTGATGCAGATTCGGTGACAGAGACAAATGCAAGAGAGGCCGAAGCACGTATGATCGGCGGACAGATCAAAGCGATCGTCGGAAGAGAGCTGGTCTATGACAAAGAAAGCAGGCATTACCGAAAAGCAGAATATCGCGATATCGTCATTTTGCTGCGTTCCTTAAGCGGCTGGTCGGAAGAATTTCTGGCAGTTTTATCGGATATGGGGATTCCGGCGTACACCGGGACGAGAAGCGGTTATTTTTCGGCACTGGAAGTGCGTGCGGTGCTGTCCTTTCTGCGTGTCCTGGATAATCCAAGACAGGATATTCCGTTTACCGCAGTGCTGACGTCTCCAATCGGCACGTTTGCGACAGAAGAACTGGCGAAGATCCGTACGGAGAATCCGGAAGTTTCTTATTATGAAGCGTGCCGGGCGTATGAAAATGCGGGCAGCGACGGGATTTTAAGAGAAAAACTTCAGAAGTTTTTTAAAGTGTTGGAACATTTCCGCAGTTGTGTGCCGTATACGCCGATGCACGAGCTTCTGTGGAAAATTTACGAAGAAACCGGATATTTTGACTATGTATGTGCGATGCCGGCGGGATCGCAGAGAAAGGCAAATCTTGAGATGCTCGCAGAAAAGGCGGCAGCTTATGAGAGTACCAGCTACCGCGGCCTGTTTAATTTTGTGCGATATATCGAAAATCTGCAGAAATATGAAGTGGATTTCGGTGAGGCAAGTACAATCGGAGAAGAAGAGAATACGGTGCGGATCATGAGCATCCATAAGAGCAAGGGACTGGAGTTTCCGGTCGTCTTTGTGGCAGGCCTCGGAAAAGCATTTAACCGGCAGGATGCCAGAAGTACGATCGCCATCCACCAGAATTATGGCGTGGGCTGTGATGTCGTTGATCCGCTGCTTCGGACCAAGGCACCGACAATCTTAAAGAAAGCGATCCAGCAGATTCTGCTGACGGAAAGTCTCGGGGAAGAACTGCGAGTCCTCTATGTGGCGGTGACACGTGCAAAAGAAAAGCTCTATTTGAGCGGAAGTCTCAAAAAAATGGAAGATACGCTCTCAAAATGGAGCGGCGGGGCAGGAAAAAAGCAGCTGCCTTATCTGGAGATCAAAAATGCCGCATCGATGCTCGAATGGATTCTGCGTTCTGTGCTCTATGAAGAAGGGATACAGTCAGAAATTCCAATCCGCAAATATAGCGTGGATGACCTGTACCGGGAAAAACTGGATGAGGAAAACTACGGCGATACGATCTTACAGCAGTTTAGAGATCACCTTTTTGAAAAGGAGGAAGGATATGCCGCTTTTCTTGCCTGGATGACGCAGGAGAGTGCGAAAATCTATCCATATGAAGGAAGGCTGGAGATCCAGGGAAAATGTTCGGTTTCAGAGATCAAGCGTCAAAGTCAGATACAGGAGCAGAAAGAAGAACCGGAAAATCAGGGGATCGTACTGATAAAAGAACCGGAAGATACGGAAACAGTCCCAAAATTTCTGGAGGCAAAAGAAGAAAAGAGCGGGGCGGTAAAAGGAACTGCCATGCATCATGTGATGCAGCGGCTTGATTTTACGGCAGCGGATACGGTCCGACAGGTGGAAGCACAGCTTTTGGAACTTCAAAAGAAAAAGCAGATAAGCGAAGAAGAGATATCGCTTTTGAACATTCCGGCGATCGTGCACTTTTTCCGAACCGATATCGGGAAACGGGCGGCAGATGCGGCCAGAAGAGGTCAACTTTATCGCGAAAAACAGTTTGTGATCGGTGTGCCGGCATCGGATATCCGACCGCAGTGGGATAAAGAAGAAATGGTTTTGGTACAGGGAATCATTGATGCATGGTTTTATGAAGGAGACCAGATCGTTCTGCTGGACTATAAGACGGACCGGGTTTTAAAAGGACAGGAACAGAAGTTAAAAGAACGCTATCAGGCACAGCTTGATTACTATGCAAAGGCACTGAAACAGACGACCGGGCATGAAGTAAAGGAAAAAATCATTTATGCGTTCTCTTTGCAGGAGGGCATCGCTCTTTAAACCTTGCATTTTGCTGCCGGTCGATATATACTGGAAAAGATGTGGATGTAAAGATCAGGGTGTGGACTTTGTTCTTGTTCTGTGTAAAGATCAAAGCATCCAAAAAACGTAGTGCGGCGGATCATAAGAATCCGCTTTACAGAAAAAGTAAGGAAGGTAATATGGCAGAATTTATAAAAAAATTGTACCGTAATCAGGGCATCCGCTATATTTTCTTTGGCGGGTGTACGACATTTGTAAATCTTGGAAGTTATGCCCTGCTGCGAACTGTACTTGGGGTTGATATGACGCTTGCAAATGTGCTGGCGATCTTTCTCTCTATCCTGTTTGCATACGCAGTCAACAAACAGTTTGTTTTTGAAAGCCGCACGCATGGAGTGCGGGAACTGGCCGTGGAAATGGGCAGTTTTATCGGAATGCGTCTCTCCACGATGTTTATCGAAGTGTTCGGCGTTGTTTTTCTGAGCTGTCTGTTTGGCATTCCGGAAGTGGGTTCCAAGCTGGCACTTCAGGTGGTTGTGCTGGTGCTGAACTATATTTTCAGCAAAGTGTTTGTATTCTCAGAAAAAGAGAAGGCACCGGTAAATCCGGTAAAACGAAACTGCTGCATCCTCGGCTTTGCCATTCCGGCACTGACGATCGCACTGGCGTTTGCAGTCAATCAGGTATTTCCGTTTGGAGATCATGGTGTGCTGATCATCGATTCACTCCACCAGTATCTTCCGTTTTTTACGGAATTCCATGAAAAACTAGAACAGGGAAGTTCCCTTCGCTATTCTTTTGGAGGAGGACTGGGCTTTAATTTCTGGGCAACGTATGCCTATTATCTGGCGAGCCCGCTGAATTTCCTGATCGTGCTTTTCCCGAAGAGAAATGTGATGGATGCGATGGCACTTCTGATCGTGCTCAAGATCGGACTTTGCGGTCTTACCTCTGCATGGTATTTCAGTACGAAGAGCAAAGGCCAGACTTACATGCCGCTTGTGTTCTCGCTGATGTTCTCTCTTGGCAGCTTTATCATCGGATACTATTTCAACCTGATGTGGCTGGACAGCATTGCCATGCTGCCGCTTGTGATGATGGGGATCGAGCGGATTTTAAAAGGAGAGAGGGGCAGTCTGTTCTGCATTTCCCTGTTTTATGCATTATACTGCAACTATTACATCGGCTTTATGCTCTGCCTGTTTTCCTGCCTTTATTTTGTGGTTCTGTGGATTAGTGCAAGAGAGATCAAGATCAAAAACATCATTACTTCAGCAGTCAATTTCGGCTGGCATGCCCTGCTTGCAGGAGGTATGGCTGCCGTGGTACTGCTGCCGGCCTATGTCGCACTTGGCGTTACGGAGTCTGCGGAGAACAGTTTTCCAAGCCCGATCAAGCTGTTTGTCAATAATTTATCGCAGCTGACGAGCCAGTTTGCATTCTGCGAACCGATCAACATTGCGGACGACCAGATCGGTGTCAATGCATTCTGCGGAACGGTGACGCTGATCCTGGCTGTTCTGTATCTGCTGGATAAAAATATCAAGCTGCGTGAACGGATCGCAAAGACGGCATTGCTTGTGCTGCTCTATGCAAGCTTTGATGTCAATGTGCTCAACTATATCTGGCATGGTTTCCATGTACAGAACGGACTGCCGAACCGTTTTGCATTTATCTATATTTTCTTGATGCTCACGATGGCATTTGATGCCTGGAGGCATATGCATAAGTTTAAGGTATGGCAGATTCTTCTGGCGATGGCAGCACCGCTTGCGTTTGCCATCTATTCTGCAGTGACCGGACTTGGCGAACGGGAATTGTATACGTATGGCATCACCATCGGACTTCTGATCCTCTATGGTATGGCGATGCTGATCTACCGCCTTGGGAAAATGCACCGGGAGATCTTCCGCTCTCTTTTCTTTTTCCTGGCAGCGGTGGAAATGGTAAGTTATGCGATCTTTGGTGTATTCTGCAACGGAACTGTGGGACGAAGTACCTATCTGGATGAGCAGATCGCCTATGAAAAAACAACCGAACGACAGGAAGGCAGACAGGGAAATCAGGATAATTTCTATCGAAGCGAGATTGACAGCAACCGTATGCGTGACGAGAATATGTTCCTCGGAGCGGACGGCGTGGTTCTGTTCTCCTCTACAATGCCGGCAGCTACGGTTGATATGTGCAAAGGCCTCGGTATTGAGGCGAGAACGAATAAAAACGGTTACAATGGATTTACCAAACTGGTCAATGATATTTTCGGCGTAAAATATGTGCTCTCGAGCCGCGGAACCGAGCAGCTCTATCAGATGGAGAAAGTCGATCAGGAAGGCGATATGAATCTGTATAAGAACAGCGGGGCATTGAGTCTTGGATTTATGGTAAAAGATGACATTATTGACTGGACGACAGACAGCACCGATCATTTTGAGGTACAGAATGATTTCGTGACGATGGCAACCGGTATGGATGAAGATCTTTTTGAACTGGAAGAGACGATCGACATGGAAGACGGCGGCACTTATACAATCGTGCTTCCGGCGGGCAAACAGGTTTATCTGGATGTGACCTCATCTGTGTCCAGCATTGAGATCACGACACCGGATTATACAAGAACATATGACACTTATAACGATCATCTGTATGACCTCGGATGTTTTGATGCGATCGACAATGCGACAGTCACCTGCACCTTTAAGGAAAACCAGAGCGGACCAGTGACAGCGGAAGTGTGGACCTGCGATCAGGAACTCTATCAGCAGGTACATGATGAGCTGGCCAAATCTCAGTTACAGCTCACAAAATTTGAGGACGGAAAGTTTGAAGGAACGGTGGAAGCGGCCGAAGACGGCGTTCTGATGCTTTCGCTTCCATATGATGAAGGATGGAGCGTCAAGATCGATGGCGAAGACGATGATTATTATATGATCGGAGATGCACTGACCGGTGTTGATGTGACAGAAGGAACACACACGATCACGTTTGAATATACGCCGGAAGGACTCTGGAAAGGTACCTGGATCAGCCTGATCTGTGTAGCACTTTACCTGCTGACCAGTGCGATCTGGATCAGAAAAGGTAAAAAGCCGGAACTTTCATCTGCGGGTGATGCGTTTGAAGAATATGACTTTGAAAACGGACAGGCAGAAAAAGATGCGGATGAAAAAGATGAAACAGCAGAAAAAACCGTATCTGCGGATCAGGCGGACGCAGATACAGGAGATATACAAGAAGGAGATGGAGAGGATCATGGAATTTGAGTTCTCGAAGAAAGCAGACAGCTTTCAGGCAGGAATTTTTGCAATATTAAATGAAAAGAAAGAAGAGATGGTGAAGGCGGGAAAGAAAGTTTATAATCTTTCCGTCGGCACACCGGATTTCAAGCCGGCACCTCATATCATGGAAGCTGTTTCAGAGGCGGCAAAAGATCCGGAAAATTATAAATATGCACTGACAGACCGCCCATTTCTTCTGGAGGCAGTGCAGAATTTTTACAAGAGAAGATTTGGTGTATCCATTGAGCCGGAAGAGATCATGACGATCAACGGTTCACAGGAAGGTATGGCTCATATTGCCTGGGCACTCTGCAATCCGGGCGATGTGGTCTTAACTCCGAATCCGGGGTATCCGATCTTCAGCATCGGTCCGTCTCTGTGCGGTGCAGATGTGCGTACTTATCCTTTGTACCGTGAAAACGGATTTCTGCCGAAGCTTTCCGATATTCCGGAAGAGACGGCAAAAGCAGCAAAATACATGCTGGTTTCTTATCCGTTAAATCCGGTCTGTGCAACGGCGAATGATGCCTTTTATGAAGAGCTGATCGCATTTGCGAAAAAATATAATATCATTATTTTACATGATAATGCATATTCTGATATTATCTACGGAGGAAGAAAAGGAAAATCTTTTTTAAGCTACGAAGGGGCAAAAGAAGTCGGTGTGGAGTTTTATTCTCTGTCCAAGTCTTACAACCTTACCGGTGCAAGAATTTCTTTTGTGATTGGAAATCAGAAGATCGTAGATAAATTCCGTTCTGTGAGAACGCAGTTTGACTATGGTGTTTTTCTGCCGGTCCAGTACGGTGCGGCAGCAGCACTGAACGGTCCGCAGGACGCAGTGCTTGCACAGTGCGAAGAATATGAGAGAAGAAATCAGGCATTCTGCGGCGGACTTCGCAGCATCGGCTGGGATGTTCCGGACAGCGAAGGTACGATGTTTGTATGGGCACCGGTGCCAAAAGGACATGGTACATCGGAAGAATTCTGTATGGAACTGATGGAAAAAACAGGACTGATCGGTGTGCCGGGCAGCAGTTTCGGAAGTCTCGGAGAGGGATTTATGCGATTTGCCCTGGTAGAACCGGTTCCGGTGATGCAGGAAATTGTAAAAGCAATCGCAGAGAGCGGATTGTTGAAAAGAAAAGGAGAATGATGTGAAGGCAGGTTTTTTTAAGCAGCTTTGTGAAATTGCGGGAAAAGAAAATGTCAGAACAGACGAACCGATGAAACAGCACACAACGTTTCGCATCGGCGGTGCGGCGGATTATTTTGTTTCCCCACAGACAAAAGATCAGATAAAAAATATTATAGACTTATGTAAAAGCGAGGCAATGCCATGGTATGTGATCGGAAACGGAAGCAATCTTCTGGTCAGTGACCGTGGATTCCGTGGAGTGATCATTCAGCTTTTTAAAAATTTTTCAGATCTTCGCGTGGAGGGAGACAGGCTGTACGTGCAGGCTGGCACACTGCTTTCCAGGACAGCGAAAAAGGCACTGGAAGCATCCCTGACAGGGTTTGAATTTGCAGCCGGGATTCCGGGAACCATCGGCGGAGCCATGGTGATGAATGCCGGAGCCTACGGCGGAGAAATGAAAGATGTGACAGAAGAAGTCACGGTTCTGACAGAAAAAGGCGAAATAAAAACCTTAAAAAGAGAAGAACTGAAGATGGGATACCGGACAAGCATCATTGCAGAAAAAGGCTATCTTGTGCTGGAAGCTGTTCTGCAGCTGACAGACGGAGATCTAAAAGAAATCCGTGCCGTGATGGAAGATCTGAAGAAAAAGCGGATTTCCAAACAGCCGCTGGAATATCCGAGTGCCGGAAGTACGTTCAAACGTCCGAAAGGATACTTTGCCGGAAAGCTGATCATGGATGCCGGACTTCGCGGATTTCAGGTCGGCGGTGCACAGGTATCGGAAAAACACTGCGGTTTTGTGATCAATACAGGTGATGCAACGGCAGAAGATGTCACCGAACTGATCCGTCAGGTGGCGGAAAGAGTAAAAGCACAAAGTGGTGTGACACTGGAGCCGGAAGTGAAATTACTGGGAGAGTTTTAAATGAGATTTGTGATTGTGACCGGTATGTCAGGAGCCGGAAAAAGTACAGCATTAAACAGACTGGAAGATATGGGATATTTCTGCGTGGACAACCTGCCGATCTCGCTGATTTCCAAATTTGCGGAGATGGCGTACACACCGGGAAGTGAGATCCAGAGGGTGGCACTTGGCGTGGACGTAAGAAGCGGCGAGGCACTTGGAAAACTGGAAGATGTGCTGGAAGGCATGGCGGCAGCCAGTCAGAAATACGAGATCCTGTTTCTGGATGCAGCTGATGAAGTGCTGGTGAAGCGTTATAAAGAAACGAGAAGGACCCATCCGCTGGCACGCGGCGGCCGCGTGGACCGCGGGATCGCACAGGAGCGTGAGAAACTTGCGTTTCTGAAGCGTCATGCAGACTATATCATCGATACCAGCAAACTGCTCACAAGAGAGCTTAATATGGAGCTGGAAAAGATTTTTGTGGAAGGCAGAGAGTTTAAAAGCCTTGTTGTGACGGTACTCTCTTTTGGATTCAAGTACGGAATTCCGGCGGATGCCGATCTGGTATTTGATGTGCGTTTTCTGCCGAATCCGTATTATATCGATGAACTGAAAAAACAGACCGGAAATGACAAACCGGTGCAGGATTACGTAATGGGATTTGATGTTTCCCATGTATTTTTAAATAAACTGACGGATATGGTGCAGTTTCTGCTGCCGAACTATGTGCAGGAAGGAAAAAATCAGCTGATCATCGGCATCGGCTGTACAGGCGGCAAACACCGTTCTGTGACACTGGCAAATAAGCTGTTCGAAAGCCTGAGTCTCCAGAATGATTACGGCATTCGCATCGAACACAGAGATATCGGGAAATAACGGAGGATGCCATGTCATTTTCAAGTGGAGTGAAGGACGAATTATCCAGACACCAGACGTTGGCACGCCATTGCCAGATTGCCGAGATCGCGGCGATCATCAGCATGTGCGGCGGTGTTTCCATATCCGAAAAAGATCATTACAGTTTAAAAATCCAGACAGAAAACGTATATGTTGCAAGAAAGTACTTTACTTTATTGAAAAAAGCATTTAATATAGAAGTTGAAGTTTCAATCAGGCAGGGTACATTTTCAAAAGGAAACCGTACATATACGGTGGCGGTGTTGAACCATGAAGATGCGATACGTATTCTGAAGGCGGCCAGGCTGTTCAATGCGGATATGGAAATTGAGGAGCAGTTTTCTATCTCGGACAATCTGGTGATTCAAAAAACATGCTGCCGACGGGCTTTTATACGAGGTGCTTTCCTGACGGCGGGTTCCATTAGTGATCCGCAGAAATTTTATCATTTTGAAATCGTATGTGCGACGGTTCACAAAGCAGTTCAGCTTCAGGAGATCATGAATGATTTTGGCGTGGACGCGAAGATCGTACAGCGAAAAAAGCATTTTGTAGTGTATCTCAAAGAAGGATCCCAGATCGTAGATATGTTAAACGTGATGGGAGCTCATGTTTCTTTAATGGAGCTTGAGAATGTACGCATCTTGAAGGAGATGCGTAACTCAGTCAACCGCAAGGTCAACTGTGAGACAGCCAATATTCATAAGACAGTAAGTGCGGCAGTCAGACAGATCGAAGATATCCGCTATATTCAGCAGAAGATCGGTTTTGAGCAGCTGTCCGAGGGACTTGCAGAGATTGCAAGGCTGCGTCTGGAGCAGCCGGAGGCAACGCTCAAAGAGCTGGGGATGATGCTTTCAACCCCGGTCGGAAAGTCCGGCGTAAATCACAGACTGAGAAAATTAAGCGATATTGCGGAAACGCTAAGAGATAATGAGGAGGAAAATTATTATGATTAAGAAACCGATTACCATTCAGATTCCAAGTGGGCTGGAAGCAAGACCGGTAGCACTGCTTGTTCAGGTTGCCAGCCAGTTTGAAAGTGATATCTATGTAGAGAGCGAACAGAGACGCGTCAATGCAAAGAGTATCATGGGTATGATGACATTAGGACTGACATCAGGGGAAGACATCATGGTGTCTGCCAGCGGTGAAGATGAGCAGGAAGCAATTGCAAACATCGAGAAATACTTAAGCGGCAAGGCAAATTAAATACAAACTGCAAAAGAAAATGTGCAGCCCCGATTTTTTCGGGGCTGTTTTTATACAGGGAGGTAGCAGTGCTATGACTGATATTATGCTGGTAGACGATGAAGTACTGGCACTGGAATATCTGAAAAACATGGTGGATTGGGAAAGAAACGGCTATCATGTGGTGGGATGTGCGACGAGTGGGAAAAAGGCACTGGAACTTTTTGACAGGACGCATCCGCAGATCGTGATCTCGGATATCCGCATGCCGGGAACGGATGGTCTGGAGCTGACAAGACAGATCAAAGAAAAAGACAAAGAAACCGTTGTGATCCTGCTTTCGGCGTACCGTGATTTTGATTATGCCCAGAAGGGAATCCGCTACGGCGTATCCAATTATCTTCTGAAACACGAGCTTTCTTCGGAACTGATCCTAAAAGAGCTGGAAGAAGTGAAAGAAAAGCTGGAGAGAGCAGGCAATAAGAAAAAAATATATCAGAAATATTTTATGAATCAGCTGATCTACCATCGGGTGACGGCAGAAGAACTGGATAAGAGCATCCCGGGCAACCGCTTCTTTCTTCTGCTTCTCCACAAACGTAATCCAGTCATTCAGGGTGAGTTTGCCGAGACAAGGTGGACCGAAGAAGAGCAGGAGGCTGTGCGGAACATTCTGGAAGAGAGCCTGGAAAATATTGTGTTTTATGCGGCAGATGTGCAGATCACGGAGAACAACTGGATTTTACTTTACCGCATTGAAAATACAGCGAGCAAATACATGGTGAACAGTCTGATCCTGCGAAAATGCCATCAGATCGCAGATCAGCTGGAGCTGTGTTTGCAGATGCATTTTAACATGGTCTACAGCTACGAAATCACACCGAAGGAGATCAGTGAGACTTTCCGCACCATATCACGCCAGATCCGTTATTCCGTGTTCTGGGAAGATGAGGCGATCTGTGCAATGGAAAAAATGCCGGAAAAAGAAAAGAAAGCAATCTGGGGCGAACAGATCCGCATACTGCGGGAAGCAATCTATGGTTCAGAAGAGGAGCTGGAAAAGCAGATCGAGGCAATTTTTTCGGGAATCCGGGAAAAGGAAGATCTGGAAGACTGCAAAATGCTCCTGCTTTCGTTAAGCAATCTGCTCGGGGAACTGTGCGAGAGTGAAAACTGCAAAGAGATCAATCTGAAAGAACCGCTTTATACGATCCGTGAGATTGAACAGTATTATTGCAGGAATTTTTCGTACATACAGCAGAAATATGCAAGAAAAGCCCGGCTTGGTTATTCCAAAACGGTGCTGGATATGATTGATTATATCGAAAAAAATTATCCGCAGGAGTTAAGCCTGGAGCTGCTCGGTGAGAAATTTCATATGAACGGGGTATATCTCGGACAGATCTTTAAAAAAGAAACCGGACAGACCTTTCTGAAATATCTGACCAATGTAAGAATTTCCGAGGCAAAGAGTCTGCTGCGGGAGGAGAACAGTACGGTCGCAGAAACAGCCCAGATGGTCGGCTACCGCACAAGCCAGTATTTCAGCCAGATCTTTATGCGGAACGTAGGGATGAAGCCGCAGGAATATAAAAAACAGAGGGAAGAATGAAAAAGGAGAGAAAGAAAAGAGGCGGAAAACATTTAAAAGGGCGGATCCTGCGGAGCATTTCTCTGATTCTGATATGTTCCATGATTTTGAGTACGCTGATCGGCTACCTGTATTTTAATCAGGTGGTGCGAAAACAGAGAGTGGAGGAGGAGAAAAACCGTCTGATGCAGGTTGGCAGCCAGATCGCATTTCAGGCGGAGGATAACCGCCGGTTTGCACAGAGTATTCTGGTGGATGAGCAGCTGCAGTACCTTCTGGAAGAGAACGTCAAAGGGAATGAATTCCGCAGGCAGAGCCAGTATGACAAGGTGACAAAACGGCTGGTGTTTTATAACAATCTGCGTACTTATCTGGAGGGGTCCATTCTGCAGATGGCAGACGGAAGCTTTTTCGGAAGCAGTTACAGTGCCATGGATACGGACTATCTGGAACAGAAGCTGCAGCAGAGGGAATTGCAGGAGTATACAGAAAAAGAAGACTGGGTTTATTCCAATCCGTATTACGACAGTGACTCCGGAAATGATAAAAGGCGGATCTGTTATGCGATCCCGATGTACGATAAACGCCGTTACGGTCATCTGAAAGCGACCCTCTATCTGGAAATGAACCTGGAATATTTCCTGACGCAGGTGAAGGCTTATGCAGAGACACAGGATCTGGTTGCCCTGATCGGAAATGGTTCGGAAATTCTGTATCAGAAAGATAAAAAGAATGTGCTGCGGAATGCCATAAAAGAAAAAGAGCTGGATCAGGAGAACATTTACCATACTTCCAACGGTTATCTGATCTGCATACCGGTAGAAGGGACCGGGTGGAAGCTCTGTACGTTTCTTACTCATGCAGATCTTCTGAAAAACAGCAGTTTTGTGCTGGAATTTTTTGTGCTCTCCTTTTTACTTTGTGTAGGACTGGTGCTACTCGTTGTTTCCAGGATCCTGGAGAATATGGTGCGTCCGGTGACGGAACTGTCAAAGCAGATGGAACGCACGGAGTATGGCAAACAGCAGCCGATCCACATTGTCCATACCGGCGATGAGATCGAGATTTTATATCAATGTTTCCAGGATATGATGACGGAGCTGTACAAAGGAGAGCAGGAACGTATTGCCTATGAAAAACAGAAACGTGACATGGAATATGACATTACGCTCTCTCAGATCAATCCACATTATCTCTATAATGTATTAAATACAGTAGTATATTTATCGGCGGCCGGAAAAAATCAGGATGTAGTGAAGATCGTACACTCCCTGATCTATACGCTGCATGAGACTTTAAAAGTCGGGGATGGAAATGTAGAGACCACCATTGAAAAAGAACTGGAATTGACGAAATGCTATCTGGATATTCAAAGATACCGCTATCCGGATGTATTTCAGGTGGAAGTAAAATGCGAAGAGGGATTAAAGGACTGCCTGGTGCCGAAAACCATGATCCAGCCGCTTGTGGAAAATGCAATCCTGCACGGAATCCTGCCGACGGAAGCGTCCGGAAAAATCTGGATCATCATTCAGAAGCAGGGAGGAAAACTCTGTGTTATGGTAAAAGATGAAGGGATTGGTGTCAGCAAAGAACAGCTGAAGCGGTTTAAGCAGGGAGAGACCATGGCAGAAAACAAGACACGAAAACACATTGGTGTGGAGAATGTCCGTGACCGTATTCGCTACCTGTACGGAGAAGGCTTTGGAATGGAGATACAAAGCACACAAGGAAAAGGAACGACAGTCATTCTGACACTTCCGGTAAAAAGAGCGGAGGAAAAAGAAAGATGAAAATGAGAAAAATCGGAAGGATTCTGACAGTGATGTTTTTGACCGGAGGTCTGATGACCGGATGTCAGAAAAAGCAAACCGTGGTTTTACCGGAAAAAGAGCAAAAAGAAGAGGCAACAGAAACCGAGAGCAAAAACAAAGAAACACAGGAAATTTCTTTTGACGAAGAACTTCCGAAAGATTACGAAGGGACACTGACCATGTGGGGGTGGGATACCGACTACTATCAGACGGTTACACAGGCGTTTCAGGAGATTTATCCAAATGTCACATTTGAGTATACTTCCGTTGAACACAAAGACCTGCCCCAGAAATATGAGACAGCACTGATCGTTGGAGGAGAGCTTCCGGACATTGCCTGGTCCGTCATTGATTTCAGAGGGGAAGTGTTTGAGCTGGACATGTGGGAACCGCTTGAGCAGGAACCGTACAATTTTCGCCTTTCGGAAGTTTGTGAATATCTGCATCCGCATATGGTCAACAGCAAAGGAAATGTCTGTGGGATTGAGCAGTCACTCTCGCCGGCTGGGCTGGCGTATCGCCGGGATCTTGCAAAAAAATATCTCGGTACGGACGACCCGGAAGAGCTGGAGGAGATGATGCCGACCTGGGAAGCGTTTATTCAGAAAGGGAAGGAAGTTTACGAAAAAAGCAATGGTGAGGTCTATATGTGGTTTTCACTTGAAGATATCCGACAGTTTACGCAGGAGCAGTCTGATACTGCCTGGGTAAGTGACGGAAAGATCGATGTAAAAAACGTTTTTGACCGTTCCATATCGCTGGCCACCCGTTTCCGTGACGAGCATATTTCCGACAATCTGATCGCCTGGACACCGGCATGGAATGAGGCACTTCGGGAAGACGAGCATATTTTTACTGCCTGTGCAACCTGGTCCGTCAAATTCAGCATTGAATCAAGCGATCCGCAGCAGAAAAATCTCGGACGCTGGGGGCTGATGAGTGCACCGGAGGGAAATGCCAACTGGGGTGGGACAAGTATGGGGATCACAAAAACCTGCAAAGATAAACGTCTGGCGTGGGAATTTCTGAAATTTGCGACACTTTCGACCGAAGGGGCAAGGACACTAAACTCCATGGGACTTATGACTACGGCAAAAAAGCCATACGAAGAAGATCCGTCCCTGAAAAGCTATAAAAGCCGCTGGTTCGGAAATCAGGATCTTGGCATCTACTATATGGATCACATCATACCAAACATCAAAACGCGTGCACTCACGCCACAGGATGGCATGATACATGATAGCCTGAGTCTGGTTTTAAATGCCCTGAATCAGGATGAAAACCTTTCGGCAGAGGAAGCCGAGGAACTTTTAAGAGAAGAACTGCAAAAAGAGCTGAAAGATATTACCGTATATTAAAAAATGCAGAAAGCTGCGACGCACGGAACAATCCGCAGGCATCATAGTTGGGGACTTTTGCCCCCAACATCCTTTCAGCTTATTATAAAACAAAAGCGGAATGCCTTTCCGAAGCATTCCGCAAATGTTAAAATAAGAGGGAGTTATGAAAAAGAAAAATTGTCTAAAGTGTTTCTTGCTTTGACAGTTATTATAATAAAATGAAAATATGAAATCCATGTGTTGTGATTGTGAAGAAATCGTGAATAGATTTTGAACGTTTATGAAAGAATTTGACGAAATACAGAAAAAACGGTGACCGAATTGGACGGATTGACTGTTTAAGAACGAAAGTGAAAGAAAAATGATGATGAGTTTGAAGTATTATGCATAAAAAAGATAGAAAAAGAACGAAAAAGACGGAAAAAGAAAGGAGAGTGTGACGGTGAATTATAAGATATTAGTTCAATATGATGGAACACGCTACGAAGGATGGCAGAGACAGGAGCGTACCGAATCCACCATTCAGGGAAAAATCGAAGCGGTTCTGTCCAAAATGTGCGGGGAAGAAGTGCAGATCCAGGGAGCCGGACGCACGGATGCGGGGGTGCATGCAAAAGGGCAGGTGGCAAATGTACATCTGAAGGAACGGGTCGATCCGCAGGAAGTGAAACAGTATCTGAACCGTTATCTGCCGGAAGATATTGCCGTATCCGAAGTGACAGAAGTTCCGGAGCGTTTTCACAGCAGACTGAATGCCACCGGGAAGATTTATGTTTACCGGATCGCCACCGGAGAAGTCAAAAAGGTATTTGAGCGGCGTTATATCTATGATTTCGGAGAAAAGCCGGATGTCCATCTGATGCGTCAGGCAGCAGAAATCCTCACAGGGACGCATGATTTTAAGAGCTTCTGTTCCAAC
Organism: Hominisplanchenecus sp.; assembly: GCF_046967715.1. Classification (NCBI taxonomy): domain Bacteria; kingdom Bacillati; phylum Bacillota; class Clostridia; order Lachnospirales; family Lachnospiraceae; genus Hominisplanchenecus; species Hominisplanchenecus sp. The sequence goes on along the minus strand of NZ_JBKVNQ010000041.1, from coordinate 8,538 downwards.
AGGCGGATGAAAAAATCAACGGTGCGGACAATCTACAGCATTGATCTGAAAGAAAAAGAAGGGGAAATCGTGATCACATACACCGGAAACGGTTTTCTGCATCACATGATCCGGATTCTTACCGGGACTCTGCTGGAGGCGGGGATGAAAAAGAGAAGTCTTTCCTCCGTGGCAGAACTGCTGGAAGTCAGAGACCGCGAAAAGGCAGGATTTACGGCACCGGCAAAGGGACTTACCCTTGAGAAGGTCTTATATTCTCCTTTACAAAAAGAAAGCGAAACATTATAATAAAAAACAGGGTTTCCGGCAGGATACCGGAAAATAAACAGTTTAGAGGAAAGGAAAACCATATGAAAAAAATATTGGATCTGATTTCAGAAGAGGTTGTCAAAGCGTTTGAAGAAGCCGGCTACAGTGCCGATTTTGCAAAAGTGACGCTTTCCAACCGTCCTGATTTATGTGAATATCAGTGTAATGGTGCACTGGCAGCAGCAAAAACCTACAAAAAAGCTCCGATCATGATCGCAAATGATGTTGTGGCAAAACTGAAGGAAAACGGTATTTTCCAGGAAGTACAGGCAGTCAGTCCGGGCTTTATCAACTTGAAGCTTTCCGGAGATTATCTGGCAGAGTATTTAAAACAGATGCAGGCAGATGAAAATCTTTCCGTAGAAAAAGCAGAGCATCCAAAGAAGATCATCCTGGACTACGGCGGACCAAACGTGGCAAAACCGCTGCATGTCGGACATCTGCGTTCTGCGATCATCGGTGAGAGCATCAAACGTCTCGGACGTTTTATGGGTCATGAGATGATCGGGGATGTACATCTTGGAGACTGGGGTCTGCAGATGGGACTGATCATCACAGAGCTGCATGAGAGAAAACCGGATCTGGTTTATTTTGATGAGAGCTATACCGGAGAATATCCGGAAGAACCGCCATTTACGATCAGCGAGCTGGAAGAGATCTACCCGACTGCAAGCGGAAAATCCAAAGAAGATGAAGCCTACAAAGAAGCTGCCATGCAGGCAACCTATCAGCTTCAGCACGGTCACAGAGGTTATCAGGGTATCTTAAAACACATCCTGAATGTATCCGTAACAGACTTGAAGAAGAATTACGAACGTCTGGATGTATCTTTTGATCTTTGGAAAGGCGAGTCCGATGCACAGCCGTACATCCCGGATATGGTAAAATACCTCAAAGACAACGGTTATGCCTATATCGATGACGGGGCACTTGTAGTAGATGTCAAAGAAGAGTCTGACACCAAGGAAATCCCGCCGTGCATGATCCTGAAATCTGACGGGGCTTCCCTCTATAATACGACAGACCTTGCGACGATCATCGAGCGAATGAAACTGTATCATCCGGATGAGATCCTCTACGTGGTAGACAAACGTCAGGAACTGCACTTTATCCAGTGTTTCCGCTGTGCAAAGAAGGCAAAACTGGTAGAGGATGATACCAGACTTACCTTCCTTGGCTTCGGCACGATGAACGGCAAAGACGGAAAGCCGTTCAAGACACGTGACGGCGGCGTTATGCGTCTGGAAAACCTGATCAAAGAGATCAACGAAGAAATGTATCGCAAGATCATGGAAAACCACGAGACCGATCCGGAAGAAGCAAGAAAGACCGCACAGATCGTCGGACTTTCCGCAATCAAATACGGAGACCTTTCCAACCAGGCATCCAAAGACTATGTCTTTGACGTAGACCGCTTCACTTCCTTTGAAGGAAATACCGGTCCATACATTCTGTATACGATCGTGCGTATCAAATCCATCCTGGCACGTTATCAGGCAGAAGGCGGTTCTCTGGAAGGAATCACCATCCAGACACCAAACAGTGAGAGCGAGAAAGCTCTGATGCTGGCATTGTCCAAATTCAATGCAGTTATGGAAAATGCTTTTGAAGAACTGGCACCGCATAAAATCTGTGCTTATATTTATGAGCTGGCAAATGACTTCAATCATTTCTATCATGAAGTCAAGATCTTAAGCGAAGAGAACGAAGAAAAGAAAAAAGGTTACCTGGCACTTCTGATGCTGACAAGAGATGTGCTTGAGAGCTGCATCCATGTACTTGGATTCACATCACCGGAGAGAATGTAGGAAGTGTAAAACACGGAACTCGCGGAGCCTTTATCTTAGTCGGAGATAAGATAAAAATCAGACACTGTGGCGAAAAGCGTCATGGTGTCTCTTTTTTTGCAGTTTTCTGCGTTCGAAAGATCGGCAAAAAAACAAAAAAGAAGTATGCAGCCCTTTTTGGAAACATAGGATGTAAAACAGGACAGGCATAGAAAGAAAACATGCCGGGAAAGGAAACATGCTATGATTTTGAAAGAAAGGATCTTGTATTCAAAACGAAGAACAAGGCGGTATCATCGAAAAGAACCGGCAGCAGATAAGAAGAAAAAAATGTATAGATTTTTGGCTCCATTGTGGGGAGTGTTATCCGCAGGCATTTTGCTTTTCGGATACGTGGCAGGAGCCAGGAGCCGTCATATCACAATGAACGGGCCGGTACATATTTTACTGGAAGAAGAGGAAGAACAGACGGAGAATATCGAAGTAAAACCGGGAGAGCAAATAGAAAAATCTGCCTGGGTCACCGTTGAAAAAAGTGAAGCGAAGGTGCAGGTGCGGGTCAAAGTACTGGCAGACGGGATCATGGCACCGCAGCAGAGAGATCTGTTAGAAAATATTCAGATGGATGAAAACTGGTTCTATTGCGAAAAAGATGGCTATTTTTACTGTGCAGAAAAACTTTGTGAAGGAAAAAAAGTACATTTTCAGGCAAAAATCACAGTCCCCCCAAAATGGAAAGAATGGACAGAAGATCTGCAGTTTCGACTGGAGCTGGCAGCTGACGGAGTATAATTTGCATGCGTAAAAACTTATTGTTGACATTATATCACTTTTACATTATAATAGCAACATATCAAAGAAAAATCTGTTTTTCAATGCCGTTCGGCAGGAAAATCCAATGAGAAAAGAAAATAAGGAACCTGTGCGAAGCGGCTTGAAAAAACTGCTTGGGTTTGTGTATACTGAATTCGGACAGACTGCTTCGTACAAACAAAAGAAAGGGGCAGTCTTATGCAAAAACAAAAGAATCAAAAGCAGATTGTATACGCAGATGTAGCTATTCATGATATGCCAGAGAAGGTATCTTATAAAGCAAAAGAAAACAGAGAAATTAAGAACAGTATACTGGTAGATTTGTTTTATAATGATGAAAATGCAGAAGAAAATGATATTGCATTATATAATGCACTGCATGAAGAACCATTGCCGGAAGGAACTGTCATTCAGAAAATGCGTGTAGAAAATGCACTGTATTTAAATTTTCAGAATGATATTTCTTTTGGTGTAAATGGAAAAGTACTTGTTTTGACAGAACATCAGTCAACGATCAACCGGAATATGCCGCTCAGGAGTCTTCTGTATATTGGCAGGACATATGAGCAACTTGTACCGGTAAGAGAACGTTACAGAAAAGGTATGGTAAAACTTCCAATGCCGGAGTTTTACACTTTTTATAATGGAACAGAAAAGTTAGAGAACGAATCAGAATTAAAACTGTCAGATGCTTATCTTATGCAGGATGGGAATCCTATGCTTGAATTGAAAGTCAGAGTGATTAATATTAATCCGAGTGCAAAGCATGAAATTTTGGATAAGTGTGATGTGCTAAAGGAATATGGTCTGTTTATTGATACTGTAAGAAAGTATCAGGATGCAGGGACAAAAGAAGCATATCGCTATGCTATTCAGGAGTGTATCGAAAAAGGCATCCTGGCAGGATATCTTCGCAAAAAGGGAAGTGAGGTCATCAATATGTTGATAGCAGAATACGATTATGAGATGGATATTGCCGTACAGAGAGAAGAAGCGTATGAAGAAGGAGAAAAAGAAGGCTGTCTGGAAGCTCTTCTGGAAATCCTGAAATATAAAGACAATATACCAGAAAAACTGGAAGAAAAGTTAAAACAACAAGATGCGAAAACTTTAAAAAAATGGCTCAGATTTGCAGTCATGGCAGATAATATCGGACAATTTGAGAATGCCATATCAGAGTAATATGACGGCGAAAGAACAAAATCAGGAGCAGGTGCAGTGCAAAAAGCAAATGGAGCATCTGTTGAATCACCATGGTTATTTTCTGATCCGCAGGATAGGACAGGGGAGGACAGGAGCAGTATGGCTTGTGTTTCACCAGGCAACTGGTGCTTTGCGGGCGGCAAAAGCCATCTTTGCAGCTTCACAGAAAGTAGCTCTTCTACGGGCATGGGCAAGTATGGAGCATTCCGGACTTGTGAAAATTTATGATCTTTTACAGGAGCAGGAGATGTGCTGTTTTATTATGGAGTATCTTGAAGGAGAGAGCCTGAAAGAGCATATCCTAACGACAGGAGAAAAGAAAAAAAGAATTTCCGGGAGAAAAGCAGCGAAATGGGGGATAGAGCTGTGCGATGCACTGTACTGCCTTCATATGTCACAGCCGGCGATTCTTTATCAGGATTTAAAACCTTCCAATGTGGTTCTGACAAAAGAGGGAAGATTAAAACTCATTGATCCGGACGGGGCGGGTTTCCAGAACGACGATTTTTGCATTATGGGTACCAAAGGATTTATGGCACCGGAACAGGAGCAGCAGAGGAGTCTTGATGCGAGAACGGATATCTACGCTCTTGGCAGGACATTGCAGTGGATTTTAGAAAAAAAGCAGCGGAAAAGAAAAAAGAGTTATTCTCCGCTTGGACGGATTCTGGAAAAGTGCACAAGACAGGATCCGGATGAACGGTTTCAAAATGTTGCAGAAGTGAAAAAAGCATTCAGAGATTATCTGCACATTACAAGAAGGATGAGCCTGTTTTCAGCTCTGATGATCATTACCGTATCCGTACTTGGAAGCATCGAAATTTCCATTCAGGATGAGCAGAAACGAGAACAGTTATATCAAACTTATTTAAGTCAGAAAGACATATCAGATTACAAATCAGCAATATTCTTATTTCCCGGTCGGGAAGAAGGTTATCAGCAATTTTTAGAAAGTATCATGGAAGATGGACAGATGGATCGTCAGGAACACCAGGAACTTATGTCGCTTCTCTTCTATACGGAAAGTGATCTTCAGAAAAACAGGAGAGCTTATCATCGTTTTGCAGGGCAATTATCTGTCATCTATCACTTTTTTTATGCGGAAAATGGCGGAGAACAATATGCAGAAAACTGGATTGAAAAATTTATAAAAACGAAGGATGATACACAAAAAGATGGTGTAGCAAAAGATAAGGTGCCGCAGAAAGCGACGATAAATGAAAGAATGGAACAACAGAAAAAAGAAGAGGAAGAAATGCAGCAGATAATGGATTTATACAGAGAATGGTTTCAGAAAAATGAGATTACAAAGGAAGAAGTACAGGAATGGAAACGGGGTGTGAGCAATCGAAAAGAAACAATGGAGTAAGCAAAAGGGCAGAATATGCAAAATGATATTTTTGATGGGAATATGTTGTTGTATGATTTGCTTTCATATTTTGAAAGTGAAAGCGGAAACAGGTGCCACAGAAATAAGGAGAGAAGCAGTTACGAAAACCAGCGAAGAAGATCACGATAGAGAAAAAGTAAAAAACAGGAAAAAAGTGATCGTCTACGAGGCATATCCGAAAAACGGAAAAAAGATCTTTGACGATTCACGTAAAGTAGATCTGGAAGTGCGGGCACAGTGGGAAGGAGGTAAACCGGACGCAGAAGCCGCCGATCTGGTTGTGTGTGGCTATGCTGTTTCAAAAAATGTCGGGATCTGGCGAGTAGATGTGGAGTATGAAATTGCAGGGACCGATGCGGATGCGTACGTGTTGGAGTGCAGAAAGGCAGCTCTGGAGACAAAGGTGGAAATTGTGCCGAAAATTCTTCAAGTGTCGATCAGTGATGCAAACAAAGGGTATTTTGCGGACAACAAAACAGAAAATTTAAGATTTTCGGATGAAAAAAATGCGATTCAGATCAGTGGATTTATGAAAAACGGAGAGGCGAGCAATCAGCCGCCGGGAGGGTTTGTGATGCCGAAAGTCTGGATTGATGAGAACGTTTTACAGAAAGACAGTCCGATATATCAGAATGGACAGTATCTGGTATATCAGGGAGCTTTGACTTTAAAAGAAGAAGTCGCTGGCAAAAATGCCAATTATTGTTATGCTCCGGAAGATAAACGATATACTGCAAAAGGAAATGTTATTCTGGAGGAGACAGATCCAAATCCGGAAAATATAAAAATCAGGGCAAGATATGGAAAATGTGTGTATGATTCAAAAAGAAAGGTTTATCGTATCTCAAAAGGTGCTATTCTGGAAGCACAGCCGACAAAAGGAAGCGGATACAATCAGACAAACGTATCACAGCCTCTTTATGGAGAAGGAAGATGGAGTTTTGTGATGGAGCGTCGCCAAAAAAACGGGGAGCTGCAGGCGAGGTCAAAGAAAACAGAAATTTCATATGAAGTGGATGAGGAAGCACCGAGCGCAGAAGTCAGATTAAACGGAAAGAAACAGAAGCAGCTTTTTACATCGGATTTCTGTGTTTGCAGTGCAGAAAATGTGCAGGATGACACAGAAGGAGAAGTTCAGATTCAGTGGTATCTTGCAAGGGAAAAACTGGATGACGGACAGATCACACAGAAGCAGGGAGAATGGAGAGAAGGAAAGCAGATTGAGATTCAGGAAGAAGGAATCTGGTATCCGTATGTAAAACTGACAGATGCCTTTGGAAATGCCAGATATCTTCCGGTCGGAAAAGTTGTGATCGACCGTACATCACCGGAGATTGTCATACAGGGGATGCCGCAGAATCAGATTTTGCTTTCTGATTATAAAGTAAAGATTTCCCTGGAAGAATTTTATTTAAATCAAAAGAAGAGTTACATAAAGCTGTACAAAAGAACCGGAAGATCCGCAAAAGAAGAACAGCTTTTGGACATGCCTGTAAACTGGAAAAAGGGAAAGGCAGAATTGAAAGATAAGAAAAGCAGCGGCAGTAGTAATACAGGGGAGAGCGGCGATAATGTATATCTGAAAGATGGCTGGTATCGGCTGAAAATCTATGCGGAAGATCTTGCAGGGAATCAGGAAGAGCAGGAAATCTGTTTTGCAGTGAACCGCTCCGGTCCGAAGCTTACGACGGATGCTTCCATGCAAAAATTTCTGAAACAGAAAACAGCACAGCAGGGACAGAAGTTAAAATTACGGGTGTGGGATGTCAACAAAATGCAAAAGGAAGAACTGCAATGCATATTTGACGGAAAAGCAAGAAATTTGGAAGAAGGGAAAGATTATCAGAAACAAAACAGACAAACAGCGGAAGGATTTATGGAGTATGATTATGAACTGGCGGAGACCGTCTTTGAAAAAGAAGGAAGGTACAGTCTGAAGCTTTTTCTGGAGGATGAAGCAGGACATCAGCTGCCGGAAAAAGAAAAAATATTGTGCCGGGACTTTGCGATTGACCGGACACCGCCGATCTGTGTGATCGATCCAATAAAAGCAACAGAAAAAGGCTTTCAGGTTCAGACGATCTGCGAAGATAATGTTGATTTTGCAAAAATTTGGCTCTGCAAAAATGGCAGCCTGTATAAAGAGAGCAAAAATCAGGAAAGCAGCTGGGAGATCTCCTTTGGGCATGGAGAAAAATGGCAGCTGGAAGTTTTTGATACAGCCGGAAATAAAGAAGTGCGGTATCTTCTGAAAGAAGAGCTGGAAAAAGAACTCGAACGGAAAAAACTGTTGCCGGAGAAGAAAGGGAAGCACAAGAACAGAATCTTTGAAACACAGAAACAGACAGAAAACGGAACACATGGGGAAAAGCAGAAAAAAGCCGGCTTTTTGCAGAAAGAGACGAATTCTTTATCAAACGAGCCGGAAAGACAGGAACAAGAAAAAGACAGGGATGAGGGACAGATGACAGTTACAGTAGTTTTTATAGTGCTGTCTGGTCTGTCAGGGATGCTGTATTGGGTTAAGCATCGACAAAAAGTGCAGATCTAGATTGTTCTGAACGAAAAAATATGCTATGATGGTTCAAAACTTAAGAGGTGATGGGCTTTGGAATATAAAATCATAGATCTTGTTTTTCCGATATTGGTACATTTTCTGGCATTGCAGCTTACTGGAATACTCGGCATTGGAGATGCGGCTTTTCAGACCATGCTGGCGGCCGTCATCACAATGCCATTGTTCTTCTGGCTCTACCGGAAAGATCAGAACCTGTGGAGAAAAGAAAAAAGAAAGATAACCTGGATACAGTGGATCATCGTGATCGTGGCGGCGGCCGGGCTGAATATTCTGTTTTCGGCACTGATGTCGTTTCTGGTATCGGATTATGGGATTACCAGTGAATCACAGGATGCCCTGCTCTCAAGTCGGATGCTGTTCCAGATCCTTGGAATGGGTATCGCAGTGCCGGTCACAGAAGAGCTGATTTTCCGTGGACTTGTTTACCGCAAGTTGGAACGCTATGTTTCCGTAAAGAA
>NZ_JBKVNQ010000040.1:0-25312 GCF_046967715.1 Hominisplanchenecus sp. | reverse complement strand
TCATTTCTATGGCGTTCATTTGCACATTCTAAAACCTCCGCCACAACTTTTTATTGTTCTTTCTTTGGCATCTCTTTTTTATACTACTGAACCGAAATTTCCACATCATTTGCAACAAGCGTCTCCACCTGACTCCAGTCCACCATGCGGTTAAACACGATCTTGATGGTATCTCCGTTTTCCATTTCGCCGCAGACATAGTTTGTGTTGTCCACATTTTCATCCAGAACGGTGTATTCGCTTCCGTCTTTGTATTTCAGCACCAGTTTTTTCAGATAATATGGATCTACAAAGGTCTGTCCATCTTCTTTCTGTATCTCATCGTCCAGTCCAAATCCATTTGCCAGATTTAGGGAAAGTGAGATTGCTGAATAAGCAAACTGTTCTTTGTTGTTTTCTGGATTCACTGCACTGGTCAGCGGCATTTTTCCGATACCAAGTGCAATGTCTTCTTTCTGCGTAGCCATATCATTATCTTTCAGTTCTGAAACTGGTTTTCCATACTGCTCCAGATGAAATTTCAGATCAGTATTCTTGGCAGAGCAGACATAGCTGGAATAAAGATAATAACAGGTGTCGCTGCTCTTTTTGCTGTCGATCGTCATTTTGTCTGCTACAAGGCTCTCATCTGCACCTTCCAGATAGAAATAGAAGTCACGATCCTGTGTAAAATAAGCACCTTTTGCCTCATTTGTTCCTTCATCTGCATGAATGGCTTTGATTCCGTTTGGATTTTCCAGTTTCAGAGACAGAACACCTGCATTTCCATCCGAAATATTATTGATGATCGTCAGGGTGTAATCTCCGATTTTTCTTGTGATATTTAAATCTTCTACGTAAGGCTCCACCAGTTTTTCTGCCTGTGCCTCATCGACTGCCACATATTCTCTTGACGGCATCGTCACAGTCGTGCCGCCTTTTCCATTATCTACGACTGTATCATAAGCTTCTTTTGTCGTACGGCTCTGCTGTCCGAACACATTGCCAAGCAGATCGGTATGTGCACTGATATACGCAGCTCCTGCGGTTGTACCGGAGATCAGAATCACGGCAAGTGCCGCAGCGGCTGCCATGCTGGTATGCTTTCTGCCCCGCTTTTTTGATGTTTTTGCATCCCTTCGGATCTGTGCATAAGTTTCCTGCATCCGCTTTTCTGTTTCTTTTGATATCGTAACGTCTTTTTTTAATGTATCCTGTAATTCTTTTTCTGTATATAACATATACTCCCGGCCTCCTTGTAAGTATTTTCAAAGTATTAACTGACTTTTCAGACTTTCCCTGCCCCTTCTAAGTCTGCTCTTCACCGTGTTCTCACTGAGATCCAGAATCTCTGCGATCTCTCTTGTTCGAAATCCCTGTCCATAATACAGAAGAAATATATGTTTATATTTCTCCGGCAGACAGGAAAGCATCTCATAAAATTCTGCATCGGTCTTTGCCTGCGGCTCTTCGCCCTGCATGGAAAAATCTTTCGTGGCAATGCAGCGTTTCCGTTCTCTTAACACATTGTTGCAGTTGTTGATCAGGATTCTGGTCAGCCACGTCTTAAAATAAGCTGCCTTTTTCAGCTCTCCTAAATGTTCCCACGCAGAAAGTGTCGTCTCCTGCATCACATCTGCCACATCTTCTTCGTTTTTCAGATAAGCTTTTGCGACTTTGTAGAGATCCATCTTGTATTTTTCAATCAGAGCGACAAAGGCATCGGCATCTCCCCTCTGTGCCTGCTTTACCAGAAACATTGCTGTTCCCCCTTTCGTTTTGCATCTTTCACTTATTAGACGAGGCTATGTGCCATTTGGGTGCATATACAGAAAAAGTTTTTTACTCGCTTACGATTTTATAGTATTCTCTGGCGGTGATCAGATACACGATCACATAAAATACGGCAAATGCCAGGAAGGTCAGTACCGCACAGATCACCAGCAGACCTACATCCTGAAGTCCGAAACCGCCAACCAGGATTTCTTTTACCAGATGGAAGGCAAAACAGCTATGGATGCCGGCTGCTGCAAGCGGCAGAAAGAATACCATCAGTACCTGGCTGCGGATGGATGCGTTGATCTCCCCTCGCTCCATACCGATCTTTTTGAGGATTGCAAAGCGTTCTTTGTCTTCATAGCCTTCGGATATCTGTTTGTAATAGATGATCAGGACAGTTGCCATGACAAAGAGCAGTCCCAGGAAGATTCCAAGGAAAAACAGTCCGCCGTACAGGCTGTAGAATTCGGCCCTGCCTTCCGTCCTGGTTTCGATTCCATAGAAAAAGGCGTGCGGTGCATTTTTCTGCTCTCCCAGATAAGCATTCAGACTTTTTTCCAGTTTCTGGATTTTTTCTTCCGAAAGATCCACGTCAAAGCTGTATTCGTATTTCACCTGAGATGCATGGTCTCCGTAAGCTTCTTTGTTGATCTTCCAGATTTCCTGTAACTGTGCGAAATCTTTTACTACGATACGGTATACCGGAGTTACATAAAATTTCAGTCCGCTATCTTCCATCGTGCTGTCAGCAGACAGCTGTCTCACTTTCCAGTGCATATCATTAATGGAAAATGTTTCCTGCTGTATCGGACTGTCCTCAAAAAATACCAGTGCTTCTCTATCTTCAAGTGTCTCGTCCTTTTTTGCTTCCCGGTTATAATCTTCCAGTGTGATTGCCTGCACCATGCACAGATCACTGAAATCTTCGGAACTTCCATTTCTGCTTGATGTGATCTGTACATTTCCATCTTTCTGCAGTGCTGCCGCCTCGATCACGGTCTGGCCTGCTGCATTTTGAGTGGCAATTTTGTTATCTTTCAGGTAGTCTTCTGCGTAAGTACCGATCTCTTTTAACTCTTTTTCAAATGTTTTGCTGTCATCCGGCACTTCTCCCAGACTGAGAGAAAGTTTAAATTCTTTCGGATAACGCAGATACAGAGAATGTTCCTGTCCCACATAAAGGCTGGTCGTAGAAGAGATCAGCAGCAGGACTCCGGTTGACATGATGCAGATCAGAGACAGGCTTGCTGCATTCTGCTTCATGCGGTAGATCATTCCGGAAATTGAAATAAAATGGTTTGTTTTATAATAGTAGCGTTTGTTTCTTTGCAGCATTTTCAGAAATGCAATGCTTCCTGCCGTAAACAGTGCAAAAGTTCCGACGATGACCAGAAGTACTGCCACAAAAAAAGTATTCAACCCTGTCAGAACATTATCTGCCTTCAGTGCAAGGATATAGCCGCCTGCAAGCGTCACTACTCCAAGCAAAGCCAAAATCCATCTGGTTTTCGGCATTTTTTCACCGATCTGACCGCCTTTTAATAATTCTGCCGGTCGTACCATGTAGATCAGGCGGACGCTGTTAAAGAAGATCAGAAGAAAGATCACGGCAAAAAGTCCGACGGTTTCTGCCAGCGTAAAAGCGGAGATTTCCACGCCGATCACAACGTTCATCTTCAGGATTTTCAGAAGTCCCAGAAAAACCAGCTTGGAAAACAGGATTCCGCATGCAATTCCAAGCAGCAGAGAGAGCATTGCCGTATAAAGCGTCTCCCACAGCATCACACGGCTGATGTGGCGTTTCTCCATACCTAAAATATAATAAAGACCAAATTCTTTTTTCCTGTGTTTCACAAGGAAACTGTTTGTATAAAATAAAAACAGAACTGCAAAAATCCCGACTACCACCGTTCCGAACATCAGCACGATGCCCATCGTTGCCCCGCCCCGCATTTTATTCAGTGCAGAATTCGTGGAAAGGCTGGACATGATATAAAACATCATGATCGTTGCAATGCAGGTCAGAAGATACGGAAAACAGGTCTGTCTGTTTTTTTTGAGATTTGTCAGTGCTATTTTCGCATAAAAGAATCGTTTCATGCCTCTTCCCTCCCTGCTGTGATCAGGGTCAGTGTATCTGAAATCTTCTGCAGCATTTCCCTCTGTCCGGACATTCCGCGGTAGATCTGATGATATACCTCGCCATCTTTGATAAACAAAACCCTGGATGCATGGCTTGCCGCCTGAATGCTGTGCGTTACCATCAAGATGGTCTGTCCTTCCCGGTTGATGGACTCAAACAGATCCATCACACCTGCCGCCGCTCTGGAATCCAGTGCCCCGGTCGGTTCGTCCGCCAAGATGATCTTCGGTTCTGTGATCAGTGCTCTTGCGATTGCTGCACGCTGTTTCTGACCGCCGGACACTTCATACGGATATTTCTCCAGAAGCTTTTCAATGGACAGTCTGCGTGAAAGTTCCATCATTTTCGGTGCCATTTCACTGTAAGTTTTTCCGGATAAGACCAGCGGAAGCATAATGTTGTCTTTCAGCGAAAACGTATCCAGCAAGTTGAAATCCTGAAAAACAAAGCCAAGATTGTTTCTGCGGTACATGGCAAGCTGCTTCTCCGGAATGCTGCCCATATCCACTCCGGAAAGCAGAACTTCTCCGGCTGTCGGTTTATCGAGTGTTGCCAGAATGTTCAGAAGCGTCGTTTTTCCTGAGCCGCTCTCCCCCATGATCGCCACAAATTCTCCTTCTTCGACGGAAAAATTCACATCCGAAAGTGCCTGCACCTGCGTGCCGCCGAATCTTGTGGTATATATTTTTTTCAAGTGTGAAACATTTAATAATTCCATTTCCAGTCCTCCTGCCATTTTTTACTGTGTCTTATAATACCCTGCGGACCGCTTGTATTTGATACTCCACCATCCACATGATCGTTTCAGGTTTTCATTCCTGACATCCGTTATTGTATAAAAACAGGAACTGCAAATCCATCGAAATGGCTTACAATTCCTTTTTTAACCTTACATCTGTGTAAGTTTTCAGTAATCCCGGACTGGATCGACTGCAAGATCCAGATAAATACATGTCCCTTTTCCCGGCTCGGATTTTGCCGAAATACGATGTCCCAGCATTTCCATGGTCTGTCTGCACAGGGCCAGTCCGATGCCGGTGGCACGGTTCTTGATTCTTCCGTTGTACCCGGTATATCCCCATTCAAAGATACGCGGCAGATCTTCCGGACGGATTCCCATGCCGGTATCTTCCACAACCAGCGTTTTTTCTTTTTCCGGATCCAGATAAATGGAAATTTTTCCTTTCCTGGTATATTTCACGGCATTGGTAAGTACCTGCTCCAGCACAAAGACCAGCCATTTTTCATCGGTCAGCACATCTGTCTGCAGATTGCCTAGCTCTAGGGCAAGCTTTGTCCGGCGAAAGAGAACGCCTGTTTTTTTCAGGGCTTTTTTGACAATACTTTCCAGGCTGTAATGGGCAAATACCAGATCTTTGTGCCCGCCTTCCAAACGTTGATATTGGAGTGCAAATTCCACATACTGTTCGATCCGGTAGATTTCTCCTTCCATGGCAGCACGATCCGGCTCTTCTTCCTCCAGAAGCAGGCGGAGGGCAGCGATCGGCGTCTTGATCTGATGTGACCACCGTATGTAATAACGATTTGCTTCACTAATCTGACATCTTGCTTCCTGCCTGGCATTTTTCCACTGTCTTCCCAACATCTCTGCAAGATTCTGATATTCTTTTTCAACAGCGTTTTCCGGCTTTCCAAAATGTTCCGTTTCCAGATAAACTTCTGCTTCTTTTTGGATATTTTTCAGTTGTTTATATTTTTTTCTTTGCTGCACTCCATCCAGAATGATCCATCCGCCAAAAATCAAAAGAATAAACACACTGCTGTAAGCCCATGCCTCCAGCGGCATTTCATAGAGATAAAACAAGAGCGTCTCTATCAGAAACAATATCAGGGCAGCCATAGCCTTTTTCATCTAACCTGCTCCTCCCTAATCTGATAGCCAATCCCTTTTCGCGTCTTAATAAATTCGCAAAGTCCGATTTCTTCCAGTTTTTTTCGAAGTCTTGTCACATTGACCGTCAGCGTATTGTCATCAATAAAATGTTCTGATTCCCACAGCGAACGCATCAGTTCTTCCCTGGAGACGGGTCTTTTTGGATTTTTCATCAATATTTTTAAAATTCCAAATTCATTTCCGGACAGCTTCAGCTCTTTCTCCTTATAATGCAGAACGGCTTCTGTCAGATCCAATGTCACGTTTCCGACACAGCAGAGTGCTTTTTCCGATACAAATGCATAAGAACGACGAAGCACTGCCTGTATTTTGGCTACAACCACTTCCATGCCGAACGGCTTTGCCAGAAAATCATCTGCTCCCATGTTGATCGCCATGACAAGATTCATGTCATCCCCTGCAGATGAGATCACAATGATCGGTACATCGCTTACTTTTCGTATCTCGCTGCACCAGTAATAGCCATTGAAAAACGGAAGCGTCAGATCCATCAGCACCAGATCCGGTTTCCACCCGGCAAATGCTTCCATCACATGTTCAAAATCCACCGTGTCAAATACTTCATATCCCCATCGCTCCAGCTGCCGTTTCAGAACATGTGTGATCGTCGTATCATCCTCCACCAGCATGATCCGATCATGATTCTTTTTCTCATCTTCTTGAAAATCCTGCATATGCTTTTCTTTCCTCTCTTCGAAAAATGCCCATATATTGCTTTATTGCAGCACAATCCCCGCAATTCTCTCTCTGTTTGGTATTTGCATTTTTGTTGCAAAAGTCACTATTATTTTTTACCGATTGTGGTATACTAACCATGAAGATATCGAATTCTTCTTCGCATCTTCCGGCATTTCAAAGCCAGTATAACATGAATTACAGATCTGCAAAAGAAAGGAATGATTTTTTATGTTGATTTTTACAAGCGAAAACTTTGAAAAAGAAGTACTTCAATCAGATAAACCTGTTCTTGTTGATTTTTTTGCCACCTGGTGCGGCCCGTGTAAGGCTATGCATCCGGTTCTGGAAGAGCTTGACCTGGAAGAAGATTTTAAGGTCGGACAGGTCGATATTGATGAGTACCCGGAACTGGTAAGCAAATATCGTATCATGTCCGTCCCGTTCTTTATTGTATTTAAAAATGGAGAAGTTGCCGGAAAAACGATCGGAGTTCAGTCAAAAGAAGAGCTTCTGGCACTGATCCGCGGCTGATAAATATTACCTTGATTTTGAAAAAGAGGATACTTTTCCGGTATCCTCTTTTATGCAAAAAGTTTTCTCCACAATCTCAAAAATCCGGATCGGATCTGATAATCATCTTCCCGCCAGTCAAACAGACTTTCGTATTCTTCTTCGGTGAGGATGTTTTTCAGTTCCTGTTTTTTCTCATCCGGCACGATGACATTTACGCTGTCAGCAAAGCAGAGGCCGGGGTAGAGTACACACCACCAGTTTCTGCCTTTTGCTTTCCCGATGCAGACTCGCAGTGCCTCATAAGTTCCTGCCGGAAAGGTGCAGTCCCCATAGGTTTTCATTGGAAAATAGCACTTTTCCAGATTTACACTCACCGGATAAGTATAGCCCTGTTTCTGGATTTCCTGTTCTGCCACAAGACAGATCGTTTCCCGATTTTCTGTGATACGTTTTTTTGTTTCCTTAACATCTTCTGCTCCGTCCAGAATGTCTTTCATATAATCTACCAGCCGGTCTTTGACTTCCAGTTTCAGTTTCTGGTCTTCTTCGCTGTCGCTGTTTGCCAGCACATGAAAACGCAGGATTTCCTTTGCGATCCCCTGTTGGATCTGATCTGCTGTCTCTTTTGTTGTCTGTTTCTCTATTCCATGGATTGTTTTTGTTGTTTTTGTTTTCTTTGCCGTATTTTCGTTTTCTGTTTTCTTTAAAACATTGAGATAGTTTTGCGGCACAAGTTTGCCATCCTCTTCTTTGAGCTTTAAAATTTTATGTTCCCCGCTTCCGTTGTGCAGACGGTACAGAAGGCTTCCCAGTGTGGCAGCTTCTCTTTTATGGTCTGTGCTTTTCTGATAAAATCCGGTTAAATCCTGCGATTCTTCTTTCTGTTTCTCCTGCTGTTCCAGTGCTTTGCCATCTGCTGTGAAAAAATAGATATTTCTCGAAAAAGCCGGCCGTTTTTCCAGTGCCAGCAATACTTCTCCCAGTTTTTCATCATCCTCTGCCAGATCATCTTCCAGCAGGACACAGCGTACCTGTCCATAATCCAGGTATTTGCTGCTTTTATCCTGCTCTGTCTGCAAAGATTTTTCAAACGGGACCGCACTGTCCCGGATCACTAGTGTATCCGGAAATTCCCGCTCCTCCAGCTCTCTTCCGCAGCTGTTAAGACAAAGGAGCACTAAAATACTCAGAATACCCAGAATTGCTTTCCGGGTTCTGTTTCCGTGCTTCCGGTCTGTTTTTTTGTCTTCTTTTTGTTTTATCCTCTTTTTCTTCATACTCTTTCCCTTCTTTCTTGCTCAAAACGCTATCTGCAACAAAGAGCAATGGTCCTAGATATTATTTTTTACTTTCTTTATTTGCAGTGTATTTTTCTTATAATTTTCAATAACGCCACCAGCATAGTGATCCCAAGAAATCCCAGGCTCACCAGCTCATACAGCTGTACACTTTTTTCATAAGACGGGCTTACGCACGCCGCCGCACTTGCTGCCGCTGCCATCAGCCACCACTTCCACTTCTTCTTTTTTCCGGGCAGGAGTCGTTCACTGCAAGTCCCAAGAACGGTGAATCCTGATACCAATGCCCCACAGACCATGCCAAGAAAGAACACTGCAAATAAAACATCCCACCGCTGCAAAAAAATCCCCTTAATTTTGGAATTGCTCATCGCAGTAATGACAGAAAATGGCAGGGCACGGATGCCGCCGGCTCCAAAAACAGCCTGTAAAAGAAACAAAAGCAACAGACTTCCAATCAGCATGCTACCTGTTGTTTTCTCGAAAACACTTCTGCTTTGCTGCTCTTTGGTTGCTCTTTGCAGAAATACATCAGACCCCAGACCTGCAAAAACAGACAGCATGGCGATACCTGCGATCCATATGCTACCCGGAGCAGATGGCCGCATCATTTCTCCAAGTGTCCCAAACTGTCCGCCTCGGATCGTAAGCACCGCCAGAACCAGAAGAAGCAGCATTACCGGAAAGGTCAGGATCGGACAGAGCACTTCCAGAAATTTTGCCCGGACTTCCAGTCTGTGATCTGCCGCAAAACTGCAGACGGCTGCCGCCGGCAAAATCAGCATCCATATTTTCTGTTCCGGCAGAAGGAAACACTGTGCCACTTCAGCAAACAGACAAAGTAAAAAAAATACATCTGCCAAACCGTAGATCCCATATACAACGGTCAGGATTGCGATTTCCGCCTGCCCTGTGCGATCCTTTCTGTTTTCTGCTGCTTTGTTCTCCATTCCTTTTTTTCTGTCTGTGGCAGGATACTCCGGCAGTTTTTTACTAAAATCCAGCATGATCTTCAGATAGAGAAAGGTCAGAGCCGCCGTCAGAATCCATGACCAGATGGAAAATCCGCCCTCCGGGATCTGTGCCAGCAAAGGCAGCAGTAAACCAATCTTCGCAGCCTGCTCCAGGATCAGGATTCTTCTGATCTGTCTTTTTGAAATTTTTCCATTTCTGCCAAACATAATCCCTTCCCCTTCTGACATTTTCTATATTTTGCATCCGGATATTTTACATCCAAAATGCCAGTGACATTCTTGAACTTCTGTATTTCAGGATTTTCTGCGAAACCGGATGCGATTTCCCCATTTTGCAAAGATCGGTCTGCGTTTCCGTTTCCTCGCTGCTGCCAGAAACATGGAATCTTTTTCATCTGCCCTTTCATTGAGATTGCCGCCCACATAAGGATAAAGCCAGGGAATTCCGTAACTTTCCTGCTCTGCCATCAGCATCAGCAGAAGAAAACAGCCAAGCATCACGCCCAGAATCCCAAAGCAGCTGCCCAAAAGCAGGATTCCATATTTCCAGAGCCGGAATACTTCGGAGAGCTCTTCGTTTGGTATGGAAAAGGAGCCAAGAGCCGTCAGAGCCGCCACCGTCACCGTGATCGGACTGACCAGATTGGCACTGACCGCCGCCTGTCCGACGATCAGGCCGCCTACGATGCCGATCGTATTGCCCGCCGGTCCCGGCATGCGAAGCCCGGCTTCCCGCAGAAGTTCAAAGGACAGTTCCATCAGAAGGACTTCCGCTGCCGTCGGAAACGGCACGCCGCTTCTTGCCTCCGCCATGGAGCGGATCAAATTGCCCGGCAGAAGCTGCGGGTGAAACGTTGCCGCCGCCACATAAAGCCCCGGAAGAGCAAGTGCCAGAAAAGCCGCCACGTAACGGATCAGCCGCAGAAAAGTGACGATCCGTTCATTACGGTAGTAATCGTCCGCCGTCTGAAACAGGCTGTTTAACGTTGCCGGAAAGATCAGGGCTTCCGGCGAATTGTCCGTCAGCAGTACCACGCGTCCTTCCAGAATTGCCTGAGCTGCCCTGTCCGGGCGTTCTGTTGTCTGATAAACCGGAAATCTCCCTTCTTTCTTTTTCCTTGTCAGATATTCGATCATTCCGCCATCCTCGATACCATCCACCTCAAATGCATCCAGCCGCTTTCTCATCTCTTCACAGATCGGCAGATAAACGACACCGTCCAGATACAAAAGTGCCGTTGTAGTGGCAGAGTAACGCCCCACCTGTTTTTCTTCCGCTTTCATTTTTGCATTGCGTATTCGTTTTCTTATCAGTGCCGTATTCATCTTTACAGACTCAGAAAATGCTTCTTTGGAGCCTCGCAGACCTTTTTCTGAATCCGTTTTCTGGACACCGCTTCCCGGATAGCCTTTGCTTCCGATCTTGATCGCCCGGTCGTAACCATCCACAAACAGTACTGCATTCCCGGCAAACATGGCCGCCATCGCTTCTTCCAGCGTAAAAAGCTCTTTTGTATCAGAAATCCCGAGGCTGTTGTTTTCCAGCGTGCCGTAGATTTCTTTTGTATCCATCGAAAGCAGTCGGTTTAAAAGTTTTCCGATGACCGAATCCTCCAGCATCAGATTGCTGACCGCCACCTCGATGTAAATCAGAAAGGCTTCTGTTTTCTCCTTTTCTCCAATCAGCAAAGGGCGGAAAAGGATGTCGGCACAGTTTTCAATCTGCTTTTGCACCTCATTTTGATTTTCCGAAAGATGTAGTGAAATTCGCATCCGCCTATCCTCCTGGCTCATGTTTGTGCGGGGCACTAAGCCATAAAACCACTCCTGTGCAAGCACATCGTGGTTTCAGGCTTTTGCCCCTGGTATCAAAAAAATAGGAAAGAGTGTTTTCCTGTTCACTCTTTCCTATTATTTACCAGTTTTCTTTTTTTATACCTGTTCTGTGATTCTTCCCGCATCTCGAAGGCTGCTGATGATCGAACGTCTCTGGTTTTCGATATGAATACGGATCGCACTGCCCGCTTCTGCCTTGTCGTGCTTTTTAAGTGCACTGTAAATCGCCTCGTGCTCTTTTAAAAGCAATTTATGTGTGCCTGGCTCTTTGAGATATTCCATGCGGTAACGATACATCTGCTCCCTTAAATTATTCAGGATCTGCAAAAGACGTTTGTTGTTGGTCGCACTGTAAATGATCTCATGGAATGCCATATCGGTTTCCGCACATTTTACCAGGTCATCGGATTCCAGAGCTGCCTGAAAGTTATCTGCTGCTTCTTTTAATGCCAGTATCTGCTCTTCTGTGATATTCTCACAGGCATCGCAGACTGCCAGTTCTTCCAGTGCGGCACGCACTTCCAGTACATCTTCCAGATCTTTGATCGTGATCTCTGCAACTTCCGCACCTTTTCGCGGAATCATCAGCACCAGACCTTCCAGCTCCAGCTTGCGGATTGCCTCTCGCACCGGAGTGCGGCTCACGCCCAGTTTCTGTGCCAGCTGGATCTCCATCAGTCGCTCGCCCGGTTTTAGTTCTCCTTTTAAAATCGCCTGCCGCAAAGTCTGGAACACAACATCCCGAAGTGGAAGGTATTCATTCATCTCCAGTTGAAAATCACCTGTCATTTATTTTCCTCCGTATCTTTCTGATTTTTCCATATCTTTTATCTGGATACCCTGCGAATTGTTTCCTGTGCCCACAATCCAGCCATCTTTACATAGCTGTGGTTACGAACATCTGTCGGATCTTGTCTTCTTCACGCAGAAGTTCGGCCGCCTTTTCTGCCTGCTCACGCTCGTTAAAAATGCCGAATACTGTCGGACCGCTGCCGCTCATCATGGCGTTTACCGCACCGCACTGCATCATTTTATCTTTGATTGTCTGGATGATCGGATAAGCCGGTATGGTAACCGTTTCCAGCACATTTCCCATTTTTTTACAGACTGCTTCTAGGTCTCCATCCTGCAAAGCCCGGATCTGTCCGTCGATATCCGGATGACAGGTAAGCTCGTTGGCTCTCAGGTTGGTGTAAACAAACTTCGTGGACACGTTGATCGGCGGTTTTGCGATCAGAACAAAACATTTCGGCAGAGACGGAAGCGGGGTTAAAATCTCACCGATTCCTTCCGCAAGTGCCGTTCCACGCAGCACACAGAACGGTACATCCGCACCGATCGCCACAGAACGCTCCATCAGTTCCCGTTTGGTCAGTCCAAGCTGAAACATACGGTTCACACCGACCAGAACCGCTGCCGCATCCGAACTTCCGCCACCCATTCCGGCTGCAGTCGGAATGAATTTTCGAAGGTCGATCTCCACACCGGAAGTGACTTGAAATTCATCCATCAGAAGCTTCGCTGCTTTATAAACCAGATTGTCTTCATTGACCGGCAGAAAACTGACATTGGTCTTCACACGAATCTGCGGTTCTTCCAAAAGACTGAGCCTGATCTGGTCATACATGTTAATGCTCTGCATGATCATGCGGACTTCATGGTAGCCATCTTCCCTTTTTCTTGTGACATCCAGTCCAAGATTGATTTTTGCCATTGCTTTCAGTTTGATTTCTTTCATTTGCACCTCTGTATCTCTCTGAATTACTTTTATTTTCATGATGCCAGATTCAAAGGAATGTTCTGTTTTTCCATAAAATGCGTATCTGAATTTGATTCTTAGCATCATTTTTTGCATTTTGTATACAATTTCCTCTATATTGTATCACTAAAAATACAAAATCGTCAATAGGATGTTTTGCTGTTCTTTTCTCAGGAGGCCGTATGAAGGACCGCTGATTTCACGATCAGTAGTTTCTGTCCTGCCCGGATTTCTTCTGTCAGATGGTTCATGTTTCTGATATGTTCGGATGTGGTGTAATACTTTTTCGCAATGTCCCACAGGGTATCCTCCGGCTGTACCACATAGCAGATGATCCCAGGGCGTTCCTGCAGTTTTTTCAGATCCAGCTCTTTCTCTTCGATATCCAGAATACAGTTCTGGTGCATGATCCGAACAGCAAACAGATTCAGGCTCAGGGTTCCTTTGATCTCCACTTCTTCCCCTGACATGGATGCGGAAAGCTGCTCGATCTGCGGATGCAGATGGAAACGGCATTCACTGGTAATGCCTTCTGCTTCCATCAGATGTGAAAACGGGATCATACCGGTCACGAGTGCAAAGGGATGCTCGTCGTCCGCTGTGATATACAGAACGGAAATCTCGATGGCTCCCTCCATTTTGATGCCCTGTTCAGTCTTTGCGATTTCATCCACTTTGACCTCTCCGCGGCAATGGCAGATCTGCAGCAGACGTGGACTGTTCTCTGAAATACGGATTCGATCTGAAATTCTGCTCTTTGCATAATTTCGGATCAGCAGGCTTTCATAAGATTCTTCCCCGAAGACCGGCGTCAGCTCTTTTGACGGTGCATAGACATCTTCTAAAATCTGCACAGTATCTTCTTCATAAATGCGGATGTCAAGCTCCAGAACGGCATCGAGCTGCAGGATTCTTTCCTCTCCATCATAATCCGGCCGCACTTCCAGCGTCCGTTCTGCAAGCGTCACCTCGATATCCGGCACCATCTCCGGCCGACAGCCGGTACAATCAATCTGTCCCTGAAACGGAAGGGCGGATTCGATCCACTGTCTGCTTCCATTTTCATCATCCGCAGCATAAAGTACGAACACAAACAGTTCTCCCCGGATATCCAGCACGCCGTCTCCCGGTCTTACATCCCACGATCGAAGCTGCACGCTGTCCCATAAAATCTCACCGATGTTCGGTTTGTTGGAAGATAAGCTGATCTCTTCTTTGATCCGGAAAATGTCTTTTTTCTGTACTGCCATGGAGAGCGGCTCAATCTTCTTTTTACGCACACTGACATCCGGCATCTCTTTCACTTCCACGGCCGCCTGCGTATCATAAAGCTCCTCAACGGATGCTTCAAACGTCACGAGTGCCTGGATACTGATCTTTCTGGAATTGATCAGACTGATCCGAATATCCTCGGTTTTCCATTTCAGACTGACATTATCTCCCGGCTTTGCCCCTTCCAGATTCAGCTTTTCCGAAAACGGCAGTTTTGCCTGAAGACGGTAAACGGGATGCTGTTCTCCTTCCGCCAGGCAGAGCATCCACACTTCCAGATTTCCGCTTACCAGAATCTGATTTTCCATGATCTTGCTCTCTTCTACCCGGACTTTTGCACGGTGCTGGATGATCCCTGTGACATCTGCTTTACTGTCCGGGACATTCAGATCTTCTTCCAGCGTGATCTGATTCATTGCCTGACTTCTCTGACGGCTCATCCGAATTTTCTTTTTGACGATTTCCATAAAAAACTCCTCTCGCATCATCTCAAATCAATGTATGCGAAAGGAGTTCCCCTTATTACGCTTTATGGTTCAAACGTGACCTCCTGATCCATGTTCTCGATCAACAGGATGATGCATGGATACGATGCCTCCGCTGCCGCCTGCTCTTTCTGTGGCGGGATCAGTGTGGTCGTCACATGCAGCCCGTCGCCCATAAGCTCCACGGCATCGGCACGGATGCTGTATCCGCCGGTCGGCTGCTCGCCGTATCCCCGGATGATGTATCTGCCTTCATCGCCCTCCCAGGTCATTTTGATCTCTTCTTTTTTATGCTCTTCGATGATCTCCTGTAACTTCTGCGGTGCTTTGTCAAAAGCAACCACCTGAAATGCAACGGAAATCCGCTCTTCCTGTGCTCCACCCGAGAGGCATCCGCTCATCCCGGCAAAAAGAAGTATCCAGCATAACAATACGATGACCTTTTTTGCTGTTCTGATCATTTTTGTCCCTTTTCGCTTCCTTGGAACAGTATACGGTCTGTCTTTTTTATTTATGCCTGAACGAAATATTTCCGCTTTGATCTGCCCGGAATATTATTTGCATGCCTCAACTTCGATGGATTCACCGAAAATCTCGATCGCCTTTACCTGACTGATGTCGATCGGCACGCGAAAGTCAAAATCGAGTTCTCTGGAAACTTTCACAGCATCTGCTGCTTCGTCATCACCGGAAAGTTCACAGTCCGCAATCCCCATTTCATAGTATTCTTCGGATAACAGACTGCCGTTTTTCAGGCGGATATGGACGTTGTCAAAATACTTGCCGGAATCTTTCTGCGACTGTGGCAGTGTCATATAAATCGAACATCCCATCGGAGAAAGCACTATGCGATTAATCTTGACGTCATCTTCTCCATCAGAGACGGTCTGATCACAGACCTTCTTATAGGAAATATCCTTTGCCTGATCCATATCCACAGTAAACTTCCAGGTTCCGGAACAGATGGAAATCGGATTCTCCAATATCCCGGAATCTTCCGAAGCGGAATAAGCAGATACTTCATCATCGGTACTTTCTGCCTCGTCTTCTGTCCCATCCTCCTGATAGTAACCGAAATCCTCGAAGGTAAATTCATACTGATCGCTGTCAAACCCGGCTTCTGCCGAATAATTCGTCACATAAACAAACTGGTTTGAGGCAAGACTCTTATCGTCCTCCTGATAATAATAAGTGCCACTTGCCATCAGATCCTGCTCTGCATTCACATCGGTATTCAGAAAGCTGTAAGCATGTTCCTCCTGCGGTCCGCCTGCTGTCACAATCTGATCCTGCTGCTTTAACGTCCCCTCCACGATCATGGAAAAACGGTTGCCGCTCTTGATCAGCCCTTTCAGATCCAGACGGATATTATCGTCCTCGTAGACTGTACCTGCGGTTGTCACAGCCATGTCTGTCAGCTGTTCCAGATCCATCACCGCACTGTCTGCGACATGGTATTCTTTTGCATGTTTTTTAAAGAATGCTTTGAAATTCTCCGCTCCCATAAGTGCATAAGCAGCCGCTCCGACCGTACCGAAGGTAAACAGCAGAAAGCTTGCCGCAACTGCCCCATAGCGTACAAAGCGATATTGCCACCGGCGTTTCTGTTTTTTAACCAGCCCGTCCATTTTCCGGTAAAAATCATCGGACAGCTGAATATCCTGTAACTCTTCTTCTGAAGGCAGAGCATCCATCTCCTCTTTATGGTAGCTGCAAACTGCTTCTTTTAATAATTTCTCAAATTCCCTGTCGCTCTCTTTCATATTGCAGCACCTCCTTCATTTTCTTTTTGGCACGATACAGGCGAATCTCCACGTTCTTTTTGCTGATATCCAGAATCTTTGCAATCTCGCCGTTGCTGTATTCATGAAAATAGCGAAGCTCCAGCACCAGACGAAGCTTCTCCGGCAGAATCTTCATTGCCTCTAAAAGCTCCTTTTCTCCCTCTTCCTGTATCACATTTTCCAGCGGCTGATCCTTCTCGCCATGGAGTGAATAATCCACTTTCTCCAAATCGGACTGGAGACCGCTTTTGGATACACGCAGCATATCCAGACATTTGTTTTTTACAATGATCACACACAAGCTTGTCATCTCCTGCGATGTCAGATGCCGATAAGTGTCATATTTCTCTGCGAGTTTTACAAATGCACCGTGAACAGCATCCTCCGCTTCTTCTTTGTTTTTCAGAATTTTCAGAGCTACATAATACATGGTGCGGTAATTCTTCTCATAAATCTGCCCAAACTCCAGTTTTGTATTTTCGTCACCAAGCCCGCTTATCAGTAGTAACATTTTTTCTCCCCTTGCAGCCATGCTGCTTCTTATTATTCAAGAGTGCCTCTGGCATTCTTACTGCGAGGTGCACGTCATGCATCGCATGAGATATTCTTCTGTGCACCTCTGCAATCCGCCGGAGGCTATATCAGATGGGAGATGGATTCCCGTTACTGATACAAGCTTGCTACCCGCCGCCGACAGAAACGGGAGTCATCTTTCATCTGATATAACGATCCCTGTTCTTATTTTGCTACAAAATTTGTTCTATAAAGTGTAAAACTTTCGCTGTGTCAAACTTTTGTTCTCCAAAACTTGCTGCCGGCATCATGCCAAGCAGTGAATTTGTCACAAAGCATCCGTTAAACTTACTGATATCCTCCGGATACAGTTCTTTTTCTTCCAGAAGTACTCCCCTTCTTCCGGCTTCTTTTATAACATATCTCCGCATCACTCCCGGCAGCATCCCGCTGCTGACGGGCGGTGTGACCAGTTTATCATCCTGAATAAAAAAGATGTTTGTCGTACAGCCCTCGCTGATCTGCCCTTTCTGATTGAGAAAAATCTTTTCATCCAGCCCGCTTTTTTTTGCATTTCGCTTTTCCATAATGTTGTCTGCAATCCCAAGCGTCTTATGGTATGTGAGCGGTGAAGTCTCATTTCGTCTGATTTCGGAAAATCCAAGCCGAAATCCTTTCTGATACTGTTCTTCTGAGTAAGTGTTTTTTCTCAGTCCAAACAACTTATTCTGTGCCGTCACTGTGATCTTGAGTGCTCCGTGCTGCTTTTCTTCCGACTGTGGACAGGCACTCAGATAAGCAAGCACTTCCTGCTCCTCTACGCTCTGGTCAATTCCGAAAAATGCAAGGCTGTCACGCAGCCGCTCCAGATGCCAGGCAAGAAGCTGCGGTATTCCTTCTTCCACAGCGATCGTCTCAAAGGCTCCGATGCCAAAGTAAAACCCGTCATCCGCCAGAACCGTTGATCCGCTGCTTTTCTTTTCTTCTGTTTTATTCTGCATTTCCTGCCCCTTTCAGATACGCTCCAGAAAAGCTTCGAGGTCTTCGACCGTATCCACGATCCATTTTGCACCGCACGTTTCCAGTTCTTCCCTGCTGCCGTATCCATAGAGTACACCGACACAGGAAATCCCGAATTTGCCGGAGCCGAGGACATCGTGTTTGCGATCCCCGATCATCAGCACTTCCTGCATATCCGTGATCTGATTGTCCGAAAGTGCCGACTGTATCACATCTTCTTTGTGGATTTTGCTTCCATCCATGGAACTTCCCTGAATATCATCAAAATACTCTGCCAGTTCAAAATGCTTAAGTATCTGTTTTGCGTAAATCTGCGGCTTGGAGGTCGCCAGGATCACTTTTTTGCCCTGTTCTCTGCATTTTTTCAGCAAATGCGTGATTCCCGGATAAACTTTATTTTCGAAAATACCTTTCACGGCATAATATTCACGGTAAAGACGCACGCCTTCCTCTGCTTTTTTTTCATCAAACCCGTAAAATTCTTTAAAAGAATCTACAAGAGGAGGACCCACGAAACGGTAAAGATTGCTCTTTTCTTCGGAAATCCCCAGATTTCCAAGTGCATAGGAAACGGAATTCGTGATCCCGTCTGCGGAGTCCGTGATCGTTCCGTCCAGGTCAAACAACAGATATTTTATCACTTTCTTTTCTCCCTTCCAACGCCTGCAGAACAGCTTTTGCTTTCTGAAGCGTCTCTTCGTATTCAAACTCTGTCTCCGATTCGCAGGTGATGCCGCCTCCGACTCCGAGATAGTACTTTCCGTTTTTATGTACTGCTGTGCGGATCACAATATTGAAATCGCAGTCACCGTCGAGCGTCAGATAACCGATCGAGCCGGTATAAAGATTGCGTCGGCTGTGCTCCAGTTCTTCAATGATCTCCATCGCACGCAGTTTCGGTGCCCCGGTGATGGATCCGCCCGGAAAGGCTGCTTCCAGAAGATCCACAACATTTTTATCTTCCGCAAGTCTTCCCTGAACTTCCGATACCAGATGAAAGACCGTCGCATACGTCTCGATGCTGTACATTTCCGTCACTTTGACGCTGCCCGGCATACAGACACGGTTCAGATCATTTCGCTCCAGATCAACGATCATAAGAAGTTCGCTCTTATCCTTATCGGACTCTTCCAGTTCTTTTCTCATCGCTGCATCTTCTTCTCTGGTGGCTCCGCGTTTTCTGGTACCTTTGATTGGCCTGGTCGCCACAACACCGTCACGCATCTGCAAGAAACGCTCCGGAGATGCACTGACGATCTGCAGATCCCCATAATTTAAATAGCCGCCAAACGGAGAAGGATTGTCTCTGCGAAGTGAGCAGAAAACATCGTAAGGTGTACGAGTACTTTCCACAGTAAGATGCTGCGTCATATTTGCAATATAGATATCACCCTCGACGATATAGTCGATCATATCCTGCACCGCCTGCTTATAGTCTTCTTTTGTGAAATTTGGCGTGACTCTGATCTTACTGTGATCATCCTTTCTTCCCGGAATCTGACCGTTTTTCCACAGAGTATACGTTTCTGCGACTGTGTTTTCCACATCGTCAAGCAGCGTATCCACCTCTTTGGTCTGACCGTTTGCCACAAGATAAAAACGTTTTTCCTGATGATCCTCAATGATAAAATTATCATAAAAACAGAGGATCACATCTGGCATATCCACCTCTTTTGGATGTCTGGCCGCTACGTTTTCTTTCTCTCTTCCGTAATCATATGAAACATAGCCCATCGCACCGGAAACGATCGGCAGGTCACTCTCATTGCTGTCCGGATGTTCCTTCAAATAAGTGCGAAGATAATTCTCAAAAGTCATTTTCTGCTTTTCGTCATTCACACAAAAGCTATCTCCGTCCTGTACCAGCTTCTGATATGGCAGACGCCCGATGATGGAGTAGCGCCCCAGCCTATTTTCCAGAGAAGAATCCAAAAAAACGATGTCCTTTTCCTCTTTCCATCTGGAAAATAAAACATGGATCGGCGGATATTCTCTGATTTCCCGGATCTTATGCATAACACACCTCCGTTCTTTCCTGCTGCCACTGCTGACAGATGCAGTGGAAATTCTCCAGAAGTTCGTGACCGTACTGTGTCAGCACCGCCTCCGGATGAAACTGCACGCCGTAGATCGGATACGTGCGGTGAGAAATCGCCATCACAGCCTGATCTTCTGTCCTTGCATCCACCTGGTACTCCTGCGGCAGCGTCGCCTCATCGATCACCAGCGAATGATATCTTGTCACCAGGAAATCCTGCGGCAGTCCCCGAAAAAGCCTCTCCCCTGAGTGTGTCAGAGGGCTTAATTTGCCGTGCATCGGGCGTGTCCCCTTTTTCACAGTCGCACCTGCCACGTAGCCGATCGTCTGATGACCGAGACAGACGCCAAGGATCGGGATCTCACCTGCAAACTTTCGGATCACCTCTGCTGAAATGCCCGCATCCTTCGGTGTTTTCGGTCCCGGGGAGATGATGATCCCCTCCGGTTTCATCTGACGGATCTGACCGGTCGTAATGCCGTCATTTTCCACAACAAGAATCTCATGTCCAGCCTCCTCAAAATAGGCTCTGAGATTGTACACAAAAGAATCATAATTATCAATCATTAAGTACATAGACCTTACCTGCTTTCCGCGCAGTCGTTATCCCCGCCGAAAAGGAGAGGTCCGTAACTCGCTGTTAATTTTTATTTTCTATATTTCTGATGTCCGTCCAGTATATCATATCTCCCCCTAAAAGAAAAGAATCCTTTGTGCATTTTCACAAATTCTACCTTGCACTTCTCTATACCATACGGTATACTGGATACATAGGTCTGCAAGCACAGCCACTGTTCCTGCTTGCAGGATAAAGTGGCTGTATTGGCAGACCGCAAAAACATGAGGAAGTAACGATTTACGCAGTAAATCCGTGGATTCCGAATGTTTGCAGGATTGCGAAAGCTGCATGGCATCTTTTTATAAAAAACTATTATATCTTAAAGAGAGGGCATACCAATGAATACACTGCACACAAGACTTTCGGGTGTACTTGTTCACCCGACTTCCTTCCCTTCCCCATATGGTATCGGAGATCTCGGCCAGGGGGCTTATGACTTTATCGACTTTCTGAAAGCTTCTGGTCAGAGTTTATGGCAGGTTCTGCCGCTTGGACCGACCGGTTTCGGCGATTCTCCTTATCAGAGCTTTTCTGCCTTTGCCGGACAGTCTCTGCTGATCAGCCCGGATGACCTGGTTGATCTGGAACTGATCACAAAGGACGATCTCTATCCGATCCCGGAGTTTGATGCAGCGAAAGTCGATTACGGTGCTGTACTGAACTACAAGAACGGTCTGTTTAAAAAGGCTTTCCAGACCTTCCATCACACACCGAACAAATTCCTGCTGGAAGAGTTCGATGATTTCTGTCTGGAAAACAAAAAATGGCTGAGCGATTATGCCGTATTTATGGCATGTAAAGATGCTCATGAGGGAAAATCATGGCAGGAATGGGATGACGAGATGACCACTCCGACCGCAAAGGTGCGTCTTGCTTTTGAGACAGAATACAAAGAACAGATCAAATACTATAAATTCATCCAGTTCCTGTTCTTCCGTGAATGGATGAAACTGAAAAAATATGCAAATGAAGCTGACATCGAGATCATCGGCGATATTCCGTTTTTCGTATCTTTCGACAGTGCCGATGTCTGGGCAAATAAAGAGCTCTATCAGCTCGATACGAAAGGTCATCCGCTTCAGGTTGCCGGAGTTCCGCCAGACTATTTCAGTGCAACCGGACAGCTCTGGGGCAATCCGCTCTACGACTGGAAACACCATGAAGCTGACGGCTATTCCTGGTGGATCGACCGTATCAAAATGCAGATGAAGCTGACTGACTACCTGCGTATCGACCATTTCCGCGGCTTCGAAGCTTACTGGTCCGTACCGGCTGATGAAGAGACTGCTGTAAACGGTAAATGGAAAAAAGGCCCGGGCAAAAAACTGTTCGAGGCTATCCAGAAAGAGCTCGGCGAGGATCTTCCGATCTGGGCAGAAGATCTTGGTGTGATCACTCCGGAAGTGGAAGAACTGCGTGATGAGTTTGCTTTCCCTGGTATGAAGATCCTTCAGTTTGCTTTTGAGGGACTGGATGAGAGTGATTATCATCCGCACAATCTTACAACAACCAACTGTATCTGCTACACCGGAACACATGACAATGACACGACAACCGGCTGGTACCAGAATCTTCCAGAACCGCAGAAAGACAAAATCCGCCGCTACTGCAACTGCGACGGCGGCATCATCAGTCTGGATTTCATCCGGATGTGCATGGGCAGCATTGCAAAATATGCGATCTTCCCAATCCAGGATCTGTTTATGCAGGATTCTTCCTGCCGCATGAACACACCGGGTTCTGCTTTCGCAAACTGGGCTTATCGCTATGAAGCATCCGCTCTTACGCAGGATCGTGTGGACTGGCTGAAGAGTACTACTGAATTATTCGGTCGCGGAAGGAGCAAAAGTTTATGATCCGTTCTCTGCTCATTGTAATTCTGATCGTTGCCTTTCTGATCCTGTCCATCCCGATTCTGATCGTTGAGTGGATCATCGGAAAGTTCAACCCTTACGCCCGTGATATTTCTTCACTGCGTATTGTTCAGTTTATGTTTAAACTGATCTTATTTATTGCCGGTACGAAAGTAACTGTGATCGGCGAAGATCGTATTCCAAAAGATACACCTGTTCTGTACGTTGGCAACCACAGAAGCTATTTTGACGTGGTTCTGACTTACGCAAGATGCCCGGGACTGACCGGTTACGTTGCAAAAGACAGTATGAAAAAAATCCCGCTTCTTTCCAGCTGGATGAAACGGCTGCATTGTTTATTCCTGAACAGATCTGATATCAAAGAAGGGCTGAAGACGATCTTACAAGGAATCGATCAGATGAAAAATGGTGTTTCCATGTGTATCTTCCCGGAAGGCACACGCAACGAAGCATCGGATGATACACTGCTTCTTCCATTTAAAGAAGGAAGTCTGAAAATGGCAGAAAAGACCGGATATCCGATCATTCCAATGTCAATCAACAATACGAGAAATATTTTCGAAGCCCATAGACCATTTATCCGTTCTGCACATGTGGTTCTGGAATACGGCGAGCCGATCTATCCGAATGATCTGCCAAAGGAACAGAAAAAATTCCTCGGTGCCCACTGTCAGGAGATCATTCAGAATACCATATCCAAAAATCAGTCACTGGTATAAAAATATGATGAAAAAAGTTTCTCAGATTTCTTTTTACACCGGGAGCAGAGAAGAACTGCTCCCGGGATTTACTTCAAAATTCCCTTATATTTCTTCCTGTTCCGATATCACAAAACATCCGGGACACTTCTGCCCATGGCACTGGCATCCGGCCATGGAGCTTTTTTATCTTAAACAGGGATCTCTTGAATACAACACACCTGGCAGCAGAATCCTTTTGGCGGAGGGCTGTGGCGGTCTGATCAATTCCAATGTCCCGCACATGACAAGACCAGGTCCGGATTTTGCTTCCTCGACACAGTTGCTGCATCTTTTCGACCCTTCTTTTATTTCCGGCGTCCATGGCAGCCTGATCGATGAGAAATATGTCACACCGCTGACCACCGCATCCCAGATCGAGATCATCCCTCTTTATCCGGATCATCCGGAACATAAACAAGTGCTCTCTGCTATCCGCGATTCCTTTTTGATTTCAGAAAACACCCCTGGCTACGAACTAAAACTGCGTTCTGCCCTCTCAGATATCTGGTTTCAGATTTTTGAACTTGCACTGCCGCTGATGCAGACCAAAGACCGGTTTGACAAACGAAACAAACGCCTGAGACTGATGATGGTCTACATTCATGAACATTACGCCGAAAAGATTTCCGTAAAAGATATTGCCGGTACCGCTTTTGCCAGTGAACGCGAATGTTTCCGACTCTTTCACGACTGTCTGCATATGAGCCCTGCCGAATATATCAAAAACTACCGTCTTCAGGCAGCCTGCGATATGCTCGCAAATACAAGAGAACATATCACTTTTATCAGCCAGAGCTGCGGCTTTGGAAGCAGCAGTTATATGTGGAAAATTTTCCGTGAATCGATGGGATGTACACCGAACGAATACCGCACAAAGCTGCGTGGCTGATATAAAATGATAGTCAGGCGGATATTCGCAATCCGCTTTGCTATTTGGTTAAAATGCTGCATTTCATGCATCATCGGCAGCATATCTTCGATTCCGCACATAAGATTGGCAGTATTCTGCTATAAAAAGGCAGAAATAAGATATTTTTTTGCCTTTTTATGCACTATAATCATAATCGAAATGAATCATATCCCTCAAAATCCTGGTCGCACACACGATTGCTTACCACTTTGCAGAAGTGGCGGCCTTCTCCGACTGAATGATTCATTGCAGCTGGAAATGCCCACATACATTTACCTTGCTGTATTCATTTCATCACACTACTTTCGGATCAGGGCGTGATTCGGCCATCATGCCCGAGTTCCCTTTTCGTTTTTTCGATAAATTTGAGAGGAGATTCTATGAGTGCAATTAAAATTGTTTTTTTTGACATTGACGGAACTTTAATTGATATGAATAAGAAACGTATTTCTGAAAAAATGCTGGAGACACTCCGCAGGCTGAAAGAAAACGGCACGATTATTTGTATTGCGACCGGCAGAAGTCCGATAGCACTTCCGCATTTTGAAGGTGTTGAATTTGATGCTTTTCTGACTTTTAACGGTTCTTACTGTTTCACAGAAGATGCGGATATCTTTTCCAATCCAATCCCGACTGAAGATGTACATATGATCATCCAAAACGCCACGGCTCTTGGTCGTCCTCTGACGGTTGCCACAAAAAACAGACTGGCATCAAACGGCAAGGATGAGGATCTGATCGAATATTATTCTTTTGCCAAACAGGAGATTGATGTGGCTGATGATTTTGAGCAGGTTGCTAATGAAAAAGTCTATCAACTGATGGCCGGAAGCTCACTTGCAGAACATCCGGCACTGATGAAGGATGTTTCCCATGCACGTATCACCTTCTGGTGGAACCGTGCCGTTGACATTATCCCGACAGACGGCGGAAAAGGCCGCGGCATCGAAAAAATGTTAGAATATTATCACTTCGATAAATCGCAGGCAATGGCGTTCGGAGACGGAAACAATGACATCGAAATGTTGAAGAGTGTCGGCCACGGCGTTGCCATGGCAAATGCTTCTGATGAATTAAAAGCGATTGCCGACGATGTGTGCGGTGATGTGGCAGAGGATGGTATTTACTACTACTGTCTGGAACATGGTATGATCTGAACTCTGCACACCGCCTGCAAAGGTTG
>NZ_JBKVNQ010000039.1:0-25563 GCF_046967715.1 Hominisplanchenecus sp. | reverse complement strand
GAAGAGGCGAGTTTAGGCGAAGGGCGGCTAACAGGCGAGCGAACCGAACAGGAAATGCAGCGTGTCAGGAGATTGTTTTCGAATCATCATGGCGTTCTATTTTACATATAAGTTTTCTTAATGCCCATCTTCTTGCTCTTCGGACAAGAAGCATCTCTCGCTCTAAAGAGCTCGGTCAATTTTAATCTGTTTTGATCGTTTCGTTCATGCTTCCCATGCGGTATCCCTGAAGATCCAGGGTCACATAGCTGAAACCGATTTTCTTGAATTCAGAAACAATCTTTTCTCTGTTTGCATCTTCCATCAGTTTCAAAAATTCGGACGGCATCACTTCGATCCTTGCCATCTGTCCGTGAATGCGGACACGCAGCTGATGGAACCCCATGTCCAGAAGCAGCTGTTCTGCCTGGTCTACCATGGAAAGTTTGCTCTCTGTGATCTCTTCTCCGTAAACGAAACGTGAGGAAAGGCAGGCAAAGGACTGTTTGTCCCAGGTCGGAAGTCCCATTTCTTTTGAAAGATCACGGATCTCCTGTTTTGTCAGCTCTACGTGACGAAGCGGACTTTTTACATGAAGTTCTGCCACTGCCTGCAGCCCCGGGCGATAATCGCCGTTGTCATCCATATTGGAACCTTCTGCAACATATTTGATATTGTTTTCCTTTGCAATATTTCCGATTTTTTCAAACAGTTCATGTTTGCAAAGATAACAGCGGTTCTTTGGATTATGGGAAAATCCTTCGATCTGTAATTCTTCTGACTCGCAGATAATATGTTTGATGCCTTCTTTTTTGCAGAATGCTTTCGCTTCTTCCAGCTCACGTTTCGGAAAAGAGCAGGACTGTGCCGTCACTGCGATCACCTGATCTCCCAGCACATCGTGTGCCACTTTCAGAAGAAAGGTGGAATCCACACCGCTCGAAAATGCGATTGCTACGCTTCCGAGTTCTTTTAAATATTCCTGTAATGCTTCTAATTTTTTATTCATATTTGTCTTTTCCTTATAATTAATTATAATGCCAGGAGCAAAAGCCTGAAACCGTGAGGTTCCTGCACAATTCTTTTCACTGTTTCTTGAGCTGTACCGCTGCATTTTTATTCCTCAGTTCCAGATAACCGCACTCGGTCAGATATTCCAGGCTGTGCAGTGTAAAAGTTCCTCTGCTCATCGGAACTTCCAGCCACTCTTCCAGTACCTTTTTCCACGGCATCCACTTGTGGCGGTGCTGTTCTGAGGTATATTTATAATCCCCGATACAGTCTCCCAGTCGGTAAGCTGCCAGCACATAATTGTACATGACCGGGCTTTCTTTGTACAGTTTTTCCGGACGTGGATGTTCCTGCTCTGCAAGTGCAGGCACAAATTCCTGATCCAGACCAAGCATCCGGTTCAGAAACGGATCATAAAGATAATATACCGATGGAATGTAAGGAAATTCCAGTGTTTCCAGTTCCCTGTCCTGTAAATCTGCTTTATATTTCACGATAATCTTTGCATTGAGCAATTCTCTCTGTGTGTAAATCTCCTCGATCTGACTGTACTTCAGAACCGTCCTGCAAACTTTATTATTCTCATTTCGGAGATAAAAAATTTCCTCTTTGCCATACCCAAACATATATTCAAAGGAATCCGGTGCTGTGCGGCGAATCGGCGAATATACCATATGGTACTGATTAAAAGTTCCTTTCATGGACTTTCTTGCTTCCAGCTCAAAAATTTCCGGTATTTCTTCCATCGCCCAGATTCGAACCGGCCATTCAGCCATTGTCGGGCGTTTGTCAACAACTGTTGTTTCTGTCTTTTTCTTTGACATTTCCTGTCCCCCTGTAATTATAATTTAGTTGCTTTTTCCACTATTATATCATTATCTTTCTATTTACCCAACTTTACTGCAATATCTGCTTGACAGTATGAATCGTCTGACTTTTGGGCTTACTGCTGAGGAACAGGAAACTTTAACGGTTCTTCTTGAAAAACTGCTCAACAACACGCTTAACTGATCTGCCAGCGGGTATGGCTTCCCTGATCGTCTTTGGTCACGATCAGCTGATCTTCGATCTCCTGCTTCAGTTCCGTCACATGCGAAATAATACCGATCAGTTTCTCGCCTTCTGCCATGTTCTGGAGGACTTTTACTGCCTGATCTCTGGAATGTTCATCCAGTGATCCAAAGCCTTCGTCGATGAACATCATATCAAGGTTGATCGCTGCGGAACTTTCCTGGATCTGATCTGCCATGCCAAGTGCCAGGGAAAGTGCCGCCATAAAGGACTCGCCACCGGAGAGCGTTCGCACTTCACGGACTTTTCCGGTCACAGCAGAATAAACCATCAGATCCAGACCTCTGTTTTTGCCTGTTCCGGCTTTGTCAATATCGCACATCCGCAGTTCAAACTGTCCTGCGGACATGTCCTGAAATCTCTGGTTTGCCGCTTCCAGGATCTGCTCCAGATAATGCCTTTGTACATATGTTTCGATATCCATTCTGGAGTTTTTCCTGTTTCCGGACAGAAGCTGATACAGTCCGTTTATTTTTTCATACTGATGCATCACTTCACTACGTTCTTCCATCTGCGGTTTTAATGCCTGGCAGACTTTCTGATCGATCCGCCAGATTTCCTGCCATTGTTCCAGAACACGCTGACTTTCTTTCCATGCCGCTTCTGCTGCTTCACTGGTTTTTTCCAGTTCTTCCAGGACTGGTTTTGGCTGTTCACCGATCGCTGCCCTGGCAGAATTTATCAGGCTTTCGGCTGCCGCTTTCTGTCTGCCGTGGTTCTGTGCATCCTGTTTCCATTTCTGTACCTGCGTTTTGGTGTAAGTTCCGATCAGTTCCATCAGGCGTTTCCGGAAATGTTTTCTTCCAGAATTTCCGGTAAGCCTGCTGTCGGATCTTTTGCTCTTCCATCTGCTGAGGGATTTCTTTTTTATACTTTGCAATTAAGGTCTGTGCCCGGTTTTCCTGTTCCTGTGCTTTTTGCAGTCTCTCCTCTGCCCGCATGACAAGTACATCTTTTTCCTTTTTGGCGGTATCTGCTTTTGCATACGCCGCCTGTGCTTCCTGCTGATTCTGGTAATCTTTTGATCCTTCCAGGCTCTCCAGCATCACACGGCTTCGCTCCAGAGCGGTTTTGGCATCTGCTGTTTCTTTTGCGGACTGCTCAAGTTTCTCCTGAAATTGCTCTTTCTGCTTTTCTGCTTTTGTAAGGGCAGAAAGAAGCATCTGATACTCGTTCACTTCTTTTTGAAGCTGTCTGCCTTCTGCTTCCATTTTTTTACTCTGGTGTAAAAATTCACCTTTCATCTGCTCCAGAAAGTCTGCACGTATTTCTTCTAAATCCAGAACTTCATTTGCCCTGCTGCGGAGATGTTCAAAACTTTCCCCGGCATTTTTCTGTTTTTCTTCCAGAAGGCTCCCTGCGGCTTCTGCCGCCGCTGCTGCCTGTTCCTGTTTTCCCCGCAGCTGTTCTGCCTGAAGGGCCAGCTCCTCGATCATCTCTTTTGTCAGATTCTGGTGTTCTTTTTCAAGCTTACACGGAGAAGGATGCTCCGTGGAACCGCAGACCGGACACGGGCACCCCTCCTTTAACTCCTGTGCCAGAAAACCTGCCTGAGCATTTAAAAAGATCTTTCGTTTCTGCTCGTAAACGGCATTTTTTTCTTCAAATTCCAGGCTGGCCGCCCGATAGGCAAGACGTCTTTTTTCTGTCGTCTGCTTTTGTGTTTTGTATTCTTTCTCCGTTTGTTCTGCTCTGGAAAATTCCGTTTCCAGCAAGCCGAAATCTTTCTGTTTTGCCTGCCATAAAGCAAGATTTTTCTCCGACTGTGCAAGCTGCTGTGAGCGTTCCCGCCACACTTCCTGCTGTTTTTCAAGTTGCTCTTTTTTTGCTTTGAGTGCTCGCTCTTTTTCTTCTGCGTTTTGGACCGCTTTTTCTTTTTGAATCACATCCTGCCCGGCAGCTTCCATTTTTGTAAAGACTTCCATGGCTTTTTTCACTTTTTCTTCCACTTTGGTAAAAGCCGCAACTTCTTCTTCCTGCTGATGTTTTGCATCTTTTGTATTCTGTATACAGAGTTTTGTATCTTCCATAAGGTTCGGAAGCTGTTCTGTCTGTTCCTGAAGGTCTGATCTCAATTTTTCCAGCATTTTCTTGCAGTCCAAAAACCGCTGATAAACTGCCTGTAACTCCCAGGCGTCTTCGACCCGAACCGCCAGTTCCTGCTGTTTTGTGATCGCTTCTTCCTGCTCTTTTAAGCTCTGCAAGGTCTTTTCTGCATCTTCCAGCTGTACAAAAGATTTCAGAAGCTGAGAAGCTTTCGCAGCGGCATCCCTTGCATGATCACGTTCCTGACTTCTCTTTTGCACGATCTTTTTTGCTTCTTTCGTCCGCTTCGAAAGCTCCTCGCACAGAAGTTCCAGTTTCTCCAGAAACTGCTCCAGGACCGTTACCGAAAAATCTTTTGATTTTTCCAGTTCTTTTTTCTTTTCTTTTAAAAATGCCGTCTGTTCCAGACCTTCCGGAAGTTCTGTGCGGCTGATCTCGGCAATACACCGCATGCGGATCTGATCGATCTCTGCCTGTTTTTCTTTTTTGCGTACGGCAAATTCATTTTTGATCTCCTCGTACAGACCGGTGTGAAACAGCTTGCGGAAGATCATTTTTTTATCATCTGATTTTGCACGCAGAAGTTCCATGAATTCTCCCTGAGCGATCATCGCAACCTGCATAAACTGCTCTTTTGTCAGTCCGACAATCTCCATCAGTTTCGCATCCGTCTCTTTTGCCGGATATTCGCTGCCGTCCGGCATGGTAAGTGAAACTTCCTCACTGACCATTTTTTCGCCGCTGCCGCGTTTCAGCGGACGTACATGACGCGGAATGCGTTTCACGGTATAAAAATCGATCTCAGTTCCGTTTTTCTCAGAAAAAGTCAGGGAGACAAACGGCTCCGTTCCGATCTCCACAAACTGACTCTGAAGTTCCGCACCGTTTTTCTTATTTGCATTGGAGCTGGCTTCTCCGTAGAGAGCAAACACAATCGCATCAAAAATCGTTGTTTTTCCGGAGCCGGTATTTCCGGTGATCAGGAATAAATTCTGATCCGGTTTTTCAAAATCAATCTCGGTTCGGTTTCCATAGGAACCAAACGCCTGCATCACAAGTTTTAACGGCCGCATCTTATTTCACCCCCTGTACACTGCTGATCACATCCAGCAGCATCTCACGTTCTTCCTCATCCATATGTTCCCCGAGAAACGAACAGCAAAGTTCAAACGGGTCCAGTTCTTCAATCTTTCTGCTCTGTCTTTTGTACTCTGCTCTCCGCTCCCTCTCTCTGCGGATCTCAAGCAGATATGGAAATGCATTTCGCAGACGGTCTTTGAGGTCGATCACATCGAGATCTTCTTTGTCTGTGAGCACGACCGTGACATAATCTTCGCATGCCTGCGAAAGCACCTCCTGAAATTCTCCCTTTATCACACGCACCTGACGAAGCGGCGGAAGCGGAAGCACTTCCGTGGAAATATTTCCTTTTTCTTTCATCGTCACCATCACAATGCCTTTTTTCTGTCCGGCTTCACTGACCGAACAGGCAAGCGGTGTTCCGCAGTAACAATAATATTCGCTTCCCACTTTCATCGGTTTGTGGATATGTCCAAGTGCCGCATAATCAAACACTTCCAGCACATCTGCTGAGATCTCATCGATATTTCCGACCGTGCGGATCTCGGAATCCATGCGCTCTACATCCTCTGCCTGT
Organism: Hominisplanchenecus sp.; assembly: GCF_046967715.1. Lineage (NCBI taxonomy): Bacteria > Bacillati > Bacillota > Clostridia > Lachnospirales > Lachnospiraceae > Hominisplanchenecus > Hominisplanchenecus sp. Next base: position 19,799 of record NZ_JBKVNQ010000039.1, on the reverse strand, counting down.
CGGCCGGACGGAAGATAAAACTGATGGCTGACCAGCACATTTCGCTCCTTTGTATCGATATTTTCTCTTTCGATCAGAAGATGCAGTGCCTCGTCGTAGGAATGCTGTGTTCCGTCCTCCCGCGTTCCCACGATCTCTCTTACCATCGACGGTTTCACAAACGGAAGCAGATAAAAATGCAGATCACCATAAGCATCCTGCAGTGTCACTTTTTCGATATATTCCTCTTCTGTAGTCGGCGGCGTGCCAATCATATAGACATTCTGCCTGGACAAAATACTGCGAAAACAGTTCAGCCTGGCGGCACTGTCATGATTGCCGCTGATGATCATCACCGGCATCTGCGGCATTTCTTCGGAAAGATTTTTCATAAAGCTGTCAAAAATCTCCACTGCCTCCGCAGACGGAACAGCTTTGTCATAAATATCCCCTGCGATCACCATCGCATCCGGCTGCTGCTCTTTTGCCAGCCGGATGATCTGTTCAAAAATATATTCCTGGTCTTCCCGCAGATCGCGTTCGATCAGTTTCAGTCCGATATGCAGATCGGATAAATGAAAAAATTTCATCTGCTCACCCCTCGTAAATCTTATCTTAGTTGGAGAAAACTCCTCTTCTGTATATGTTAAGCAACAAATCTGTCTTCTTTCTTCTATTTTTGTCCTGCAATGATCCTGTACATTTCCGGTCTGCGGTCACGGAACAGTCCCCATTCAAGACGCTTTGTTGCCAGCTCATCCAGATCGTATTCTCCGATCAGGATCTCTTCCTGATCTCTGGAAGCTGTTTTTTTCAGTTCGCCTGTTTCATCGGTCAGGAAGGAAGAACCATAAAAAGTCAGTGCAGACTTCTGACCTCCATTTTCCGTATCCGGCTCTACCACCTCTTTTCCAATACGGTTTGCTGCGATCACCGGCATCAGATTGGCTGCCGCATGGCCCTGCATACAACGCCTCCAGTGCGGCATGCTGTCACATTCCAGAATTGGCTCCGAACCGATAGCAGTCGGATAAAACAGAAGTTCTGCACCCTGAAGTGCCATGCATCTGGCACTCTCCGGAAACCACTGATCCCAGCAGATTCCGATGCCGATCTTTCCATATCTGGTCTCAAAGATGCGAAATCCAGTATCGCCCGGCGTAAAATAAAATTTTTCCTGATAATAGTGGTCATCCGGAATATGTGTTTTACGATAAATCCCAAGAATCGTTCCGTCCGCATCGATACATGCGATTGAATTGTAAAGATTGTTGACTTCTTTTTCATAAAAGCTGATCGGAAGCACGACTCCAAGTTCTTTTGCCAGACGCACTCCCATCTGTACTGCTTCGTTTTCTTCTGCCGGTTTTGCATAATGATAAAAATCATACCGTCTCTGCTGACAGAAATATTCCCGTTCAAAAAGTTCCGGCAGCAAAATAATATTTGCTCCTTCTGCTGCCGCTTCTCTGATTTTCTTTTCTGCTTTTTCCAGATTTTCCTGCAGCTCTGTGCTGCACTGCATCTGGATCGCCGCTGTTTTTACTTTTCTCATTCCTTTTCTGCCTTTCCCTGTGGTATCTGCTGCGTAATACAGTGGATGTTTCCGCCTCCGGTGAGAATATCTCCTGCATACACCGGTAGGATCTCTCTCTGCGGACATATGCTGTGCAAGATCTCTGCTGCCCGCTGATCACTTTCTGCATTTTTTCCGCCAAAAGCCGGCATGATAACTGCTCCGTTTGAAAAATAGAAGTTTACATAAGATGCCGCAAGGCGTTCGCCCACTTCTCTTGTATCTTCTCCTTCTTCAAACACATAGCCTTCCAGATCTTCCGGCGTAACGCAGACCGGCACATCCGGGATCGGAAGTTTATGTACGATGATCTTTCTGCCTTTCGCATCGGTCTGTAATTCCAGATACTGAAGTGTCTCCAGTGATAACGGGTACTGCGGATCTTTCGGATCATCCGTCCACGCCAGCACCACCTCAGCCGGACCGACAAAAGCACATACATTATCTACATGCTCGTTTGTCTCATCCAGGTAAATGCCCCTTGGCAGCCAGAGCACTTTCTCCGCACCCAGATATGCTTTCAGTTTCTCCTCAATCTGTTCTTTTGAAAGCTGCGGATTCCTGCCTTTGCTGAGCAGACAGGCTTCCGTCACCATGACTGTCCCTTCCCCATCACTGTGGATGGAACCGCCCTCCAGCACAAAAGGTGCCGCATCGTAGCAGAAATATCCTTCTCTTTTGGCGAAATCTAGGGCAAACGCATCATCCAGCTTCCAGGATGCATACAGTCCATCCACCGTTCCGCCCCAGGCATTGAAAGACCAGTTTACTGCCCGAACGCTGCCTCCCTTTTTTACAAACGTCGGTGCCATATCTCTTGCCCAGGCATCATCCGTTTCTGCCTCAAAGACGGTCACCGGAAAATGTCTTCCGCATGCGATGGCTTCTCTATATTTTTCTTTCTGCTGTGCGGCAAATGCCTCTGCCCGTGCAAGAACCTTTTTTCCGGCAGCCAGATACACCGGCTCACTTTTTGTGATCGCTTCCATAACTGCACAAAAAGCCTGTTCGGCATCTTTTGCATCCTTTTTCCAGGAACCCGGCCGCTGCGGCCAGATCATGATGCAGCCTTTATGCGGCTCATACTCTGCCGGCATATAATATCCGTCCGCAGACGGTGTTGTTCTGTTGTATTCCATCGTATCCTCCTTCAGAATCTACGGTGCTGTCGCTTGCAAGTCTCATATGCGTTCGATTTAAATTACAGACGCATTTTAAAATCGTTATAGCCAAATTCTCTTACCATTTCCACACTTCCGTCTTCTTTTAAAAGTGCGATTCCCGGAAGCGGCATTCCGTTAAAGGTATTGTTTTTTACCATGGAATAGATCGCCATATCTTCAAAGACCAGCTGATCCCCGATACGAATCGGCTGCTCAAAACTGTAGTCCCCGATCACATCCCCGGCAAGACAGGTCATCGAAGAGAGGCGATACGTGTACTGTTTTTTCCCTGCTTCAAATCCTTTTGCAAGCGGCGGGCGGTACGGCATCTCCAGCACATCCGGCATATGGCAGGCTGCCGATGCATCGAGGATCAGAATGTCCATATCGTTGTGCACGATGTCCATCACTTCTGTCACAAGATAACCGGCATTTAAAGCAATCGCTTCGCCAGGCTCCAGATAAACTTCCACCGGATAGGTTTCTCTGATATAACGGATCAGTTTTTTCAGAGTTTCTATCTGATAATTTTCCCTTGTGATATGATGACCTCCGCCCATATTCAGCCATTTCATCCGGTACAGATATTTCCCGAATTTCTTTTCAAATGCCTGAAAAGTCGTTACAAGATCATCTGCATTCTGTTCGCACAGCGTGTGGAAATGAAGTCCTTCCACACCCTCCAGCAGATCTTCCCGGAACTGTTCTTCTGTCACACCAAGTCTGGAAGCATAGCCACAAGGATCATAGATCTCATGCCCTTCCTGCGTGGAGCACTGCGGATTGATGCGGATGCCGACACTGACTGCTTTTTTATCTTTTCTCACCTTTGCACTTTCCCGGCACATTTCTTTATATTTCTCATACTGTGCAAAGGAATTGAAGATGATATGGTCGCAGATCTGCACCAGTTCTTCCATATCTTTTTCTTTGTATGCCGGTGCAAAGACATGATTTTCTTTTCCCATCTCTTCATATCCAAGTCTTGCCTCATACAGTCCGCTCGCTGTTGTTCCGCTGATATACTGACCGATCATCGGATACAGGCTGTACATGGAAAATGCTTTCTGGGCGAGCAGGATGTGACAGCCGCACTCCTGCTCAAGATCCGCAAGAATCTCCAGATTTTTTCTGATTTTGCCTTCATCCACAACATAGCACGGTGTCGGCAGATCTTTCCACATCATTCTACAGTCTGCGGATTTTCATCCACAACCCACGGCAGTCCGTACTGATTCAGCATATCCATAAACGGATCCGGATCAAATTCTTCGATGTTGAACACACCGTCTTTGTCCCATACTTTATCCACAACAAGTGCTGCCCCGATCATCGCCGGCACTCCGGTTGTGTAGGAAATCGCCTGAGATCCGACTTCTTTATAACACTCCTGATGATCACATACATTGTAGATATAAATGGTCTTTTCTTTTCCGTCTTTCTTTCCGGTAAAAATACAGCCAATGTTTGTTTTTCCGACGGTACGCGGTCCAAGGGAAGCCGGATCCGGAAGCAGTGCCTTCAGAAACTGAATCGGCACGATCTCTTTTCCTTCAAACAGAATCGGTGAAGTGGAAAGCATGCCTACATTTTCCAGACATTTCATGTGCGTCAGATAGCTCTGTCCAAAGGTCATAAAGAAACGGATACGTTTTACGCCCGGAACATTTTTTGCCAGAGATTCGATTTCTTCATGATGAAGCAGATACATATCTTTTTCGCCGACCTGTGGGAAATTATATTCTCTTTTGATCTCCATCGGCTCAGTCTCTACCCAGTGACCATTCTCCCAGTAAGAACCGTTTGCGGACACTTCCCGCAGATTGATCTCCGGGTTAAAGTTGGTGGCAAACGGATAGCCATGATCTCCTCCGTTGCAGTCCAGAATATCGATCGTCTCGATCTCATCAAAATAATGTTTCAGTGCATAGGCTGTAAAGACACTGGTGACACCCGGATCAAAGCCGCTTCCGAGAAGTGCCGTGATGCCTGCTTCTTTAAATTTTTCCTGATAAGCCCACTGCCAGGAATAGTCAAAATATGCGGTAAATCCGGCCTCTTTGCAGCGTTTCTCGTAAATTTCACGCCACTGTTTATCGTCGGTATCTTCCGGCTCATAATTGGCGGTATCAATATAATCCACCTTGCATGCCAGACACGCATCCATGATCGTCAGATCCTGGTACGGAAGTGCCACATTTAAAACAGCATCCGGCTGATAAGACTGGATCAGTGCGATTAGTTCTTCCACCTTATCGGCATCCACCTGTGCTGTTGTGATTTTTGTTTCCGTTGTATTCTCCAGTTTTTCTTTCAGTGCATCGCACTTTGCCTTTGTTCTGCTGGCAATACAGATCTCAGAAAATGTTTTGCTGTTCTGACAGCATTTGTGGATCGCAACTCCTGCAACTCCTCCGCATCCAATGATCAGTAATCTTCCCATAGTACAATCTCCTTTTCTTTTTGCTTTTTATTTTTTACGACCTTCCTCTTCTTCCAGCATATCTTCTACATATTTTGGAAGCATAAATGCTCCCTTATGAAGATTGGTCGTGTAGTACCAAGTTTCTATCTTCCGCTCTTTCCAGCGTTTTGCATTCAGGTGTTCCAGCGGATGATATTTTTTTGATGCAAACCCAAACAGCCAGTACCCGGATGAACAGGTCGGGATGTGTGCCTGATAGACACGGCTGATCGGGAAACTGTGGCTTGCCTTCCGGTGCATCACTCGGCAGGATTCTTCGTCTTCATCATAAAACGGACTTCCGTGCTGATAGACCATGATGCCGTCTTCTTTTAGTGCACGGTAACAGTTCCCGTAAAATTCTTTGGTAAAGAGTCCGGCATTATGTCCGAGCGGATCAATCGCATCGTTTATGATCAGATCATATTCATTATGACGCAGACGCAGAAATTTCAGTCCGTCCTCATAATAAACACTGACTCTTTTATCTGCCAGTCCGCAGGCATTGTCCGGGAAAAATTCTTTACAGACTTCAACAAAAACGCGGTCCGGCTCGACCACATCAATTTTTTCGATTTCTTCATAATGGCTCAGCTCTCTTGCCACACCGCCGTCCCCGCCGCCGATCACCAGGACATTTTTCACACATGGATGAACTGCCATCGGCACATGAACGATCATCTCATCATAAATAAACTCATCTTTTTCTGAAAATACAATGCTTCCGTCTGCACTTAAAAAACGGCCAAATTCATCGGAATCAAACACATCAATACGTTGAAATTCTGTCTGCAGACCAAAAAGCTGTTTCTGGACTTTTACCGAAACTTTTACTTTTTCTGTCTGGTAATCTGAAAACCAAAGCTCCATCCTTTTCCCCTCCCATTTGCTTTTATTTTTCGCTCAGCACATATAAATATTCTATCTCTGTATCCTGCATTCCCTGCATGGAACAGCCCTTTTCTTTTGCGTAAATAATATAATCAATGATCTCCTGCGTGATCAGCTCTCCCGGTGCAAGGATTGGGATCCCCGGCGGATAGCACATCACAAATTCACTGCAGATCATGCCTTTTGTCTCCCGGATCGGAACTGCTTTCTTTTCTGCATAAAAAGCAGTCTGCGGAGATACCAGAACGGTCGGCCTGATGTACTCGGCTCCCGGCATTTTTTCCGGATCTTTTGCATAAAGCCGCTTGATATCCGCCAGTGCCCCCACCAGCCGCTCGATATCCTGGATACGGTCACCGATGGAAATATACGCCAGGATATTTGCGATATCTCCAAGCTCGATCTGGATGTCATACTCATCACGCAGCAGGTCATAAACCTCAATGCCGGCAAGCCCGATATCTCTTGTATACACGGAAAGTTTTGTCACATCAAAATCATAGACGCTTCCACCGTTTATCATATCTTTACCGTAAGCATAAAAACCGCCGATTGAATTGATCTCTTCTCTTGCATATTCTGCCATGCGGCTCACTTTATCAAAAGACTCCCGTCCGCGCAGTGCCAGATTTCTCCTGGAAATATCCAGACTGGAGATCAGCAGATAGGAAGCACTTGTTGTCTGTGTCAGATTTATAATCTGACTCACATATTCCCAGTTTACATTTTTTCCGGTAAGAAGCAGAGAACTCTGTGTCAGGCTTCCGCCGGATTTATGCATGGACACCGAAGCCATATCTGCCCCGGCATCCATGGCACAGACCGGAAGATCACTGCCAAAATACAGATGCGTGCCATGCGCCTCATCCGCCAGCACCAGCATATTATGTTCATGTGCCACCTTAACGATCGCACGCAGATCAGAACAAATCCCATAGTAGGTCGGATTGTTCACAAGAACTGCTACCGCATCCGGATTCTCACGGATCGCCCTTTCCACCTCAGAAACCTGCATTCCGAGTGATATCCCCAGTTTTGTATCCACTTCCGGATTCACATACACCGGAACCGCACCGCACAATACCAGTGCATTGATCACGCTTTTATGTACATTTCGCGGCAGAATGATCTTGTCACCTGCCTTGCAGCAGGAAAGCACCATTCCCTGCACGGAAGAAGTTGTTCCGCCAACCATAAAAAAGGCATGATCCGCACGAAATGCTTCCGCTGCCAGTTCTTCTGCTTCCTTGATCACAGAAACAGGATGACAGAGGTTATCCAGCGGCTTCATGGAATTGACATCCAGGCTGACACATTTTTCTCCCAGAAGATCCACAAGTTCCGGATTTCCTCTTCCGCGTTTATGTCCCGGTACATCAAACGGCACAACTCTTCTTCTTTTTAAACGCTCCAGTGCCTCATAAACCGGAGCATGCATCTGTTTGTTTCGATTCATTCTTTTTCTCCAATCATAGCATGATGTGGGTGTCAAAAGTCCCCAACTATAATGCCTACGGATTGTTCTGTGCGTTGCACTCCCTGGCATCATAGCATACGATAAATATATCCGCATAAAAAAAACAGGTGAAATCCTCACCTGTCTTTAAACGTCTTATGATAGCTTTACTTTATGTATTTATCTTACATCCGCAAAAACTATTTCCAGAGTCTGTCGTTGGCACTCTCGCCAGCAAATATTTGCTAATCCTACTCTTTATTGACCATTTCACAAGTGATGTTTTATTCTGGGACGCTGTATTCCCAAACAAAAGACTTATAAAATTTAGCTTTTAACTAAATCAATAATGCGGTCTCTCACCGCAATCGGCAGCTGCCCCGCCTGTCCGTATGGGCTTAACCAATCACTTGGTGGGCAAATATTTGCATGAAAATCATTTCTGCTTCATGTATTAGATTCCAGAGTCAAAAGGTCTTCTGACCCTAATATCATTTCAAGTATAGCATGGCAATTTTTGAATTGCAAGTTAAAAAATCTTTACATCTCATCGAGAAGTTTTCGAAACTCTTCCTGTGGGATCGGACGGTAATAATAATATCCCTGGATATAATCACAGTGGCTCTTCTTCAGAAAATCTGCCTGAACTTCTGTCTCAACGCCTTCTGCAACGATATGAATGCCCATCTCATGTGCCATATCGATCAGGAATCGTAACATACTTTTCGTCTTTGGATTTGTCTCGATCTGGCGGATGAAACTCATGTCAATCTTCATAATATCGAAATTGTACTGCTGAAGCATACCAAACGAAGAATAACCGGTTCCGAAGTCATCCATCATGATCTTGACACCTTCTGTACGGAAGGATTCAAGAATACTGTTGCGGCTCTCACCCATCGCAGCGTAGGATGTTTCAGTAACTTCCAGACGGATCAGTTTTTCTTCCAGATCATTGTTTTTACATTTATCAAGGATATCTTCCATGATCTTCTCATCATAGAAATCCATCCATGATAAATTGACCGAAACCGGAACCACATTCTTGCCTGCATGGTAACGGTCCATCAGGAAATCGCTGACCTGATGAATGACATAATCATCCAGTTCGGAGATGTGACCGCTCTCTTCCAGAGCCGGTATAAAGAAGCCCGGCGACAGGAAACCTTTCTCGGAATGATGCCAGCGGATCAGGGCTTCTGCGGAAGCGATCTGTCCGGTCTTTACATCCACAACCGGCTGATAATAAACCTGAAGTTCTCCTTTCGCGATGCCTTCTGCAAGTTCTCCTGCAATCTCTGCTTTGTCTATGTAAGCAGTCTGCATGGAAGAATCATATACTTTATATGGCTGAACATACTCATCTTCAATATATTCCTTTGCCAGCTTCGCACGCCCGATCATCATGTTTACGGACATTTCTTTATCTTTTACATAGAAAATACCGCAACGGCTGAACAGACGGATGGTCTTTCCGGAGCTGGAAATCTTCTTCGTACAGAGCTTTGGCAGAAACTCCTCATCCAGATTTTCCCGTTTCACAAGGCACACAAAATGGTCAGCCTCAGCCCTGGCGATCACAACCGGATCAAGCTGTGAATTTTTCAGATCTTCATAAAATTCACGCAGAATAAAATCACCAAGATCAATTCCAAAAAGTTCGTTCACTGCCTTAAAGTTCTTAATATTGAAAAACAGGATCGCATAATTGTCATCCTCATTTGCATTCTGCAGGATATGTTCTGCCTTCTGTACAAATCCCTGTCGGTTGTATCCGCCTGTCAGTGCATCCTGTCCTGCCAGCTCCGTAATATCCTCGACTGCCACAGCCACGATGCCAAAATACCGATCAAAATAAAGATAAGTATAATTAATCAGGCATTTTTCTCCATCTTTGTTTATCTGGTGTGTACTGAAAGAATAACGTCCTTTCAGATCCAGTTCTCTTTTTATATTATCAAGTCTCGTATGATTTTCAAACTGTGCCTTTTCTTCTTCCGGAACAGAATTCTGTACTGCTTTTTTCAGATACTGTTCATAATCCAGCTCCTGATCCAGAGACTCTGAAAAATCAAAAACTTTCGCAGAACTGATCGCGATCTTCCTGCGTTTTAAGTCGATCACCGCAATCCGCTCATAGCTTTTCTGATACAGGATCTGCGGCATCTTTTCTTCCAGATACTTCTCCGTAATATTGGTAAAATAAAGAATAGCCTCTATCTGACCGAAAAAAGCATTGCGAACCATCTCTGCTGTTACGCAATAAAGCTGCGGACGATGGTTTTCTGTGCTGTATACCGGATAATTTTCCTGAATGACCGTGTGACCTTTTTCGAAAGAATCCAGCATATGCTTTCTGCTGAAATTTTCTGTAAAACTTCTGCGCCCATCCTCCTGTGGAATCGAAGTGCTGATCCTGTTTATATACTGATCAAGTGTACGATCCTCTTCCTGAAGCTCCAGATTTTTCAGAGAACTGCTTCCGGATTTGCAGGTTCCGTCTGTTACATTGACATTCACCATACCGACAAAACCTTTGCTCCTGCTCAGAACCATATCCAGCTGTTTCAGATAGTCTGTATTGATATCCCGAAGATAAAGAACCACGACTTCGTTATCTTTTGCGTACTCTGTACTCTTGATGATCTCCATGGAAACCCAGCGAAATTCCTGTCCATTCCGACAGCGATAGCTCATACTGATACGCTCTGTATCTTCTTCCGAGAAATTTTTACGCAGATTTTCCGAATCACAAAATTCCAAAAAAGCTTCCTGATCTTCCTCATGGACATATTCTTCTCCGTACTGCATCAGTCTCTGCGAAATACTCTTAATGCCATCCAGCGGACTCCTGAAATCGTCGGAAATATTTTTAAGTGTTCTATAGGTATCCGTACTCAGATTGATTTTAATGATACGATAAAAAATGCCGGATAACATCTCCATCGCATCGTGCAGACTGCTGGACGCTTTTGCATACAGTGCAATCGTATTGTGCACACGCCGCAGTACGACTGCCGTGTCAAACGGCCTCGTAAAATAATCCGTGGCTCCGAGTTCGTACGCCTTTCCTATACTTGCCTCCGATGTTTCTGCCGAGATACAGATAACCGGCAGTGAATCAAGCCACTGCTTTTCTTCCATGACCTTCAGAACTTCATATCCATTCATCACCGGCATATTCAGATCAAGCAGCACGATCTGATACGTTTTCCACTTCTTTTCCAGGATCTCGATCGCTTCCTGACCGTCTTTCGCCATGTCGATCTCGTATGTTTTCTCAAGCATGGCCGCCAGGATCTCTCTGTTTATTTCCGAATCATCTACTATCAAAATTTTCTGCATTCTTCATCTTCCCTCTTAAAAGAATACCCTGTACTAAACATTTTCTGCGTCTTTTCAAAACTTTTCCTGTAACCTTTCTTTTAAAAGAGTATTTCGTTTTGTCACCGTCACATTCCGCACGGCATAGGAAAGTGCCTTGCGTGTTCCGACCAGTACGAGGATTTTTTTCGCACGGGTGATTCCTGTATAGATCAGATTTCTCTGAAGCATCACAAAATGATTCATCAGCACCGGCATCACGACGATCGGATATTCCGATCCCTGTGCTTTATGGATTGTTGTTGCATAGGCAAGTGTCAGTTCATCCAGTTCTGTGACATCATACTCTACGATGCGTCCGTCGAAATTCACTTTCAGATTTCGGGCTGCCACATCCACCGCATCGATCATCCCGATATCGCCGTTAAACACTTCTTTGTCATAATTGTTGCGGATCTGCATCACTTTATCGTTTACGCGAAATACAAAACCGCCTCTTCGCAGTCCTTCGCCCTGCGGATTGAGAGTCTCCTGAAGAATCGTATTTAAATTGGCAGCTCCGACGATTCCTTTCTGCATCGGCGTGAGCACCTGAATCTGGGACGGCGGCGTCTGATAATAACGCGACAGCTTATTTTTCACCAGACGCATGACCTCGTCTGCTGCCTCCTGCGGATCTTCTTTCTGCACAAAAAAGAAGTCCGTATCCTTCCCATTGGAAATATCCGGCATTTTGCCCTCGTTGATCCGATGTGCATTCATAATGATACGGCTGCTCTGTGCCTGTCGGAAAATCCTGGTCAGACGGATCACAGGCACTGTTTCGGAATCAATGATATCACGCAGCACGTTTCCGGCTCCGACAGACGGCAGCTGATCGATATCTCCGACCAAAATCAGACGCATCCCCTGCGGAATCGCCTTTAAAAGTGCATTCATTAAAACGATATCGATCATCGAACATTCGTCAACGATCAGTACGTCCCCTTCCAGCGGATTTTCTTCGTTTTTGAGATATCCTTCCGGAGGCTGACATTCCAGAAGACGATGGATTGTTTTCGCTTCCAGGCCGGTGGCCTCTGTCATACGTTTTGCCGCACGCCCTGTCGGTGCCGCAAGCAGAATCTTAAGTCCGAATGCCCGATATGCTGCAATGATCCCCTGTGTGGTCGTTGTCTTTCCGGTTCCAGGTCCTCCGGTCAGCACCATAACTTTGGAAACCGCTGCTTTGCGAATCGCATCTGCCTGAACCTCATCATACTCCATATGCACCTTTTCCTGAATCTTTTCCACATCAATCGACAAATCCGGATTGCCTGTTTTTTCTTTCGCCGTCTCCAGTGCAGTCCACAGACGATCCGCCGCCGGAGCTGCCAGCAGCCTTTTTAATTTTCCTGCCACACCGGTCTCCGCATAATAAAACGGCGGCAGATAAATAGCTTCGGTTATTTGAGATTCTGCCAATTTCCATTCCGGCTGTTCAAGGTTTGCAGGCATTTCATATTTTCGCTGCTCTTCCGGAATTTCTACTTTCTGTAAGATCAGATCGTGATCCGCCAGCATCTGATCCAGCGTCATCACAACACAGCCCTCCTCTGCTTCCAGAAGCTCTGCTGCCGTTTTGATCAGCTGTTCCTTTGTTGCATAGACATGTCCCTGATCCGCCAGATTGCTTAATGTATACATAATACCGCTTCGAAGACGCACAAAGGCTTCTTTTCCAAATCCCAGCTTCTGTGCAATCCCATCCGCTGTTTTAAAGCCGATCCCCCAGATATCATCTGCCAGCCGAAATGGATTTTCCCGGACCTTATTGACACTTTCATTGCCGTATTGCTTGTAGATCTTTGCTGCAAAGGAAGTGCTAACCCCATGATCCTGCAAAAACAGCATAACATTTTTAATTTCTTTTTGCTTTTCCCAGCTCTCTGCAATCTTGCGGATACGCTTTTCTCCGATTCCCTCCACTTCCCTCAGCCGGAAGACATCGGTCTCAATCACAGCGATCGTCTCTGTTCCGAACTTCTGCACGATCCGTTTTGCATATTTGGGACCAACCCCTTTGATCAGCCCAGAACCCAAATATTTTTCAATGCCAAAAACAGTCGCCGGCATCGTCTCTTCCCAGGTCTTTGCCTGAAACTGTCTGCCATAGCGACTGTCCATTTTCCAGTTTCCGTCGATCAGAAGCACCGAACCAACATTGACATCCAGAAGACTGCCGACCACCGTCACCAGATCCTGATAATTTTTCACCGCACACTTCAGAACTGTATAGCCGTTGTCCGGATTCTGGTAAGTGATCCGCTCCACCACCGCACGCAGTTTAAAAGTACTGCGTTTCCGGACTGTCGGTGCGGTGTTTTGTGCCTGTTCACTCGGTTCTGTTTTTGCCGAATCGACTCCTCTGTTATTTTCTTTATCTTTGCCCTGTTTTTTGTATACAGGATTTCCCATTTTCTCAAAAACCTGCTGGTTCATCCGGCAGTCATTTAATGCCCGATGTGCCCCTTCTGCCGAAATCCCGTAGTATTCTGCCAGATCCGTCAGCCTGTGATGCTCCAGATTCGGAAGCTCCCTTCTCGCCATCTGCAATGTATCAATATAATCATTTGGCAGCGACCGTTCAAAATACTTTTCCACATCACGATAAAGAAAATTCATGTCAAATCGGGCAATGTTATGTCCGACCAACACGAATCCTTCAATAAACTCCAGAAATTCTTCCAGAACCTGTTCAAAAAACGGTGCTTCCGCAACCATATCATCCGTAATGCCATTTACACGGCTGGCTCCGTAAGGAATCCTTCGTTTCGGATTCACCAGCGTACTGAACTCATCCGTAACCTTGCCGTGCTCCACCTTCACTGCAGAAATCTCAACCACTTCGTCCGTCTTAGGCGAAATCCCGGTCGTCTCCAGATCAAAGACCACATAATCCGCAACATAAGTGTTTAATAAATTTCCGCCCGCTTTTGCCATCATCCGCTCCTTCGTTATCTCATCGGACAGGAAGAACGAACCGTCGGTGCTTCCTCCCCGGAAATATAGCGTGCGTTAAACTCCATCGAAATCTCACGCAGCTCCTTTTTTCCATCAATATAATCCTGATACATCTCCACAATCCCGGAACTGCATCCGTCACAGGAAGCATCAATATTGCCCAGAGATTCTGCCACGATCTGCTCACGTTCTTCCCTTGTCGTGTCCTTTATCAAATATTTTACCATCGTTATTCACTCCATTGTTGCGATTCTATATAGAAAAATGACCGCCCCATGCCTGAGAAACTAGGGCGATCATAAGCCTTTAACAATCAGGCGAACCGTCATCGGCAACACCTTTTATGCATTTATAATAGCATTTCTATTCTTTTATGTCAAATATATTATTTTTGTTTTTGTATGTTTCTTTTTGTTTATTAATGTCTTTTTTTGTTTTTATTGATTTTATAATAAATATATGATATTATACAAAACAGGTGTTGCCACACGTTGACGTGTGTATGGCGGTTCGCTTCTTGCGGAGAGTAGACTGTAGCTCCGATTACATAGATTTATCTCTCACTTTCAGAGAAATCTTGGAAAAGGAGGTCTTACTTATGCTTACCATTTCTGACCTTATCGCAGTATTTTCACTGTGTGCGACTTTTTACAGTCTTGGTTATATGCATGGAAAGCATGACTCCAAGACGCAAAAATAACCGCCCTCTGTCCTGACAAAACATAGGCGGTTATCCAACTATTAAACAATCAGGCGAACCGTCATCGGCAACACCTTTTATGCATTTATAATAGCATTTCTATTCTTTTATGTCAAATATATTTTTATATGTTCTCTTTTTATTATTCACAAACAATAGAAATGAATCTTGTGAAATCAGATAAAGTACTCGATATTTCTCTCTTCTTTCATCTGGAAGATCTCATACACTTTATCTCGCATCAGCAGGAAATCATCTGATGTACGGTCTCTGTCTTTCGGCAGTGTGACTTTCATGATGCTCTTGATCTTGCCCGGATTGGCTGACATGATCACGATGCGGTCTGCAAGGAAAATAGCTTCTTCGATATCATGTGTAACAAACACGACGGTTTTGTCTGTCTCATGTGCGATCTTCAGAACATCTTTCTGAAGTTTCATTCTGGTGATCGCATCCAGTGCCCCGAACGGCTCATCCATAAACAGGATTTCCGGCTCGACCGCCAGTGCTCTGGCGATCGCCACCCTCTGTTGCATACCGCCGGAAAGCTGTGCCGGACGTTTCTTTGCTGCTTCTTTTAAGCCAACCATTTCCAGGTAATGATCTGTGATCTTCTTTTTTTCTTCTTTGCCGAGTTTCTTTGTTTCCAGTCCAAGCTCTACATTTTTCTGCACGCTTCTCCATGGCAGGAGTCCATAATTCTGAAAAATGGTGACATATTTCATGGACGGTTTTTCTACGGTCTGTCCGTCGATTTTGATCTCTCCGGATGAAGGTTTTAAAAACCCTGCCATCGCATTGAGCAATGTGGATTTTCCGCAGCCGGACGGTCCGAGCAGGCAGATAAATTCTCCTTTTTCCACCTGAAGGGAAACATCATTTAAAATGGTATGCTGTTCTTTGTTTTCCTCGAAGGAAATGCTCACATTTGATACGTCTATATACATTTCTCTACACTCCAAATCCAATTTTTGTGCTGATCGCTTTTTCTGCGAAACGTAATAAGCCATCTAAGATAAATCCGATCACTCCGATCGTGATCATGGTTGCCAGAAGTGCATCAA
Source organism: Hominisplanchenecus sp. (assembly GCF_046967715.1). Taxonomy (NCBI): domain Bacteria; kingdom Bacillati; phylum Bacillota; class Clostridia; order Lachnospirales; family Lachnospiraceae; genus Hominisplanchenecus; species Hominisplanchenecus sp. Next base: position 4,179 of record NZ_JBKVNQ010000039.1, on the reverse strand, counting down.
AACGCATGCAGTTTTTGCTGTCCATGATCAGAAATCCAAGTCCGGACTGTGCACCTACCATCTCTCCTGAAACCAGAAAAATCCAGGATGTTCCAAGTGCCAGGCGAAGTGCATTTGCAATCTGTGTAAAAATTGCCGGAAATACAATGCCAAATAATGTCTTTACTTTTCCAACTCCGAAGCTGTTGGCGATTTTATAATAAATTCCATCTACATGCTGTACCGCCGCCACAACGGAGAGCAGAATCGGGAAGAATCCGGCTATAAAGATGATCACGATCGCAGGCACATCACCGATTCCGAACCAGAATACGATAAACGGCAGGAATGCTACCGGTGCGATCGGACGGATGATCTGAAGGATCGGGTTGATAAACTGAAATACTTTCGGAAGGCTTCCGAGGATCAGTCCCAGCAGGATCGCAGATACGGCTGCAAGTACATAGCCGGTCGCAAAACGTAGCAGGCTGATCCGGATATGTCCCGGTAAGGTAACGTGGGAAGTACTTCCTTCCAGTCCCTGTGTAAACAATTTAACAAATTCCTCTCCGACTTTGACCGGAGACGGAAACAGTGTTGCATTTGCGTTTGTCACTGTGCAGGCGATCTGCCATACCAGAAGTACAACTACAAATGACACGATAACTCTGATACCTTTTTTCCACATAATATTGTTTCCTCGCTTTTTCTTTCAAGTCGAATTTCAAGACGCACCGTTCTTTTCCATACGCTATTTTAATCAGATTCGCTGCTTTCAGACTGATATACAAAGTCTTCATAAGACGGTGGATTTTTGTTGATTCCGTACTTCTTCATTCGTTCTGTCAACTGTTCGTAATCGGATTTTGTGATCTCCAGATTGTCATAATGAATCCACTGCATGGAAACTTCCAGCGTCTTTTCATTCTGTCCAAGATAAGCTTCTGCAAGTGTTTTTGCCGTTGTTTCGTCGAGCCTGTTTCCGGCCTCTTCGTATCCGGCAACCAGTTTATCAACGGCTTCCTTGTTTTTTTCAAGAAAGCTTCCATTCATAACGAGGGCACAGCAGATGGAATTCTGCCACAGCTGTGTGGAATCATAAAGCACATGGCCGTAATCCTGCACCACAGCCTGTGCTCCGAACGGTTCTGCAACGCAATATCCATCAATTGCACCGCTTGCCAGGGAAGACGGCATTTCTGCCGGTGCAAGCTGGACAACCTTTACATCGTCAATCGACATTCCCGCATCAGAAAGCATATCGTTCAGTAAAATATTGTGGGAAGACTGATTAGATGGAATGGCAAAGGTTTTGCCTTTCAGATCTTCTACTTTTGTGATGTCATTGGAAACGATCACCACATTTCCATCTTTATGTCCCAGTGCCACCGCTTTGAGATCCAGTCCGTTACTGACGGCTGCCATCGCAAGTTCTGCCAGCACGGACGCTCCGTTGATCCTTCCGGAATTTAATGCATCCATCAGATCGGTCCAGGAACTGAATTTCTGAAGCTGTATCTGCAGAGTGCTGTTTTCGTCTGCATCAAGCAATTCTTTTTCTTCAAAAACGGCCAGTGCATGTGTGATCGGAAGGTAACCGATCGTGATGATCTGCTTCTTTCCGTCTGCGGTATATTTTGCCTCGGATCTGCCGCATCCTGAGGACAAAACTGTCAGAAGCGTCAGGACAAGCAGCATGCACAGGCTTTTTCTGATTTTATATTTTCTCATAAGTACTCCTATGTCTGTTTTCGGGCAGCTATTTAAATCAAACGCTCATGGCATTTTTTAAAAATGTCATCTGGATTTTTCTGTACTTTATCGTTTCGCAATTTTTGATCAGATTCCAAGCTGTCTGCGTTTTTCTTTCATATCAGCTACCATTTTCTCACCGAGTGATACCGGATCCACATCTACCACCATGGAAGAATGCAGCGTTTCTTTTGTTCCTTCTTTCAAAAATTCGATGACTTTTGAAGAACCGTGGATCGGTGCTTCCACACAGTGGTAAGAACTGATTCCGTTCAGGCGGAAGCCAAGTGCCGCATCAATTCCTTTTTCATTTGACCACTCCGGTGATGCAAAAGCGAACGGCATTTCGTACATTGCTTTTCCGAATGCATTTGCAATGCCTGCAAAGATTCCGGATGATCTGGTGTTGTCGATACATTCTCCGACATGCCATACCGGAGGCATATCCGGTTTGAGAAATTCTCTTAAGCCTTCTCCTGCCTTACTGTAAGCAAACTCGGAAGTCTGACAATAACCCATTTTCATCAGCGGGAAGGATGCACATCCGTTTGTGATAATCAGAACGTTATTTTTCAGAAGTACATCACAGACATCAAGGATCGCTTTTTCGTAGAGTACTTTCGGATTGTTGCATCCGACCATATTTACCACACCAAGGATTTTGCCCTCTCGGATTGCATCTGCAATCGGCTCCAGACTGCCGTATTTTTTGCACAGATATTCTACGGAAAATCCAACTTCTGCCTCTACTTCATATTTCGGAATAAATACCGGCACACCTTTTCGTGCCTCAAAACTTTCGATTGCACGCTCTACGATGCGTTCTGCAATCTTTTTTGTCTCCGCGATATTCGAATGATGATGGTCGTATCCGATATGTTCTGCTCCCGGAAGTCTCGCAGAATCGTGTGTCGTGACAACCGTTGTCTTGAAACATTTTGCAACATCCATGATCGCCGGATAAACTTCCTGCACATCTGCTACCCAAAGATCCAGTGCTCCGGTTCCAAGCACCAGTTCTGCACTGACTGCATTGGACAGTGGGATAACGCCCTCATAACGGTACATAGAAGAAAGTCCGGAACAGCAGATGCCGTAAAACTGAATGCCCTTTGCTCCTTTTTCTTTCGCAAGTTTCTGAAATTTCTCGCTCTGTCCAGCCTTTACGATCTCTTTTACCAGAATCGGCAGATGTCCGTGAACTGCGATATTTACATAGCCTTTTTTCAATGCTCCGACGTTTACCTTGGAAGTCACACGGTCACCGACTCCAAGCAGTGCATCGGTTGCGATCGATGTAGAAACAACACCGCTGAATGTAAAGGCAAGTCCGCAGCGAAGAAACTGTTTCATCACGCTCTCCCAGTCTCCGTCCGTCGCACAGCCTGTTTTGTGGTAAGCTTCAAACACTTCGTGATAAGCACTGATCGGCAGAATATCCATATCTTTCCATACTTTCTGACGCTCCGGTGCCGCACAGGCAGTGATCACTTTGTATTCATCCGGCTCTGTTCTCGATAAATCTGCAAGAAGTGCATCTGCCAGGTCAATCGCGATATTTTTGATCTGTCTGTGTTTTGTTTTGATGCCAAATGACTTTGCCATTGCAATGACTTTGTATTCTCCGATGATCGGAATATCCAGTTTGCCCTGAGCTGCCCATTTCAGCATCAGGATCAGTTCTCTTGCATGCATGCCATGCTGTGCTGCACCGGCTGCCGCACCGCGAAGCAGATTTCTCGCAACGATCAGATCTGCATCTGCACCACAGACACCTCTCGGAGATTTCGGAGTGATACGGCATGGACCCATGTTACAGATACGGCAGCAAGTACCGCTCAGTCCAAAACTGCACTGTGGCTGTTGTTTGTCAAAACGGTCAAATGCCGTATCATATCCAAGCTGCTCCATACGCAGCATCATTTCTTTGACTGCCGGGTCCGGCACATTGTCCAGCACATCCTGCTTTGTCGGAAATGTTTTGCGATAAGCTGCAACCGCCTTCATGTAATCTTCCGTGAAAACTTCCTCGTGGCTATGTTCATACTCGTTTCCGTTTTCATCTACATGTTTGTGTGTATGTCCGCTGACCGGCACCAGAACTTTCGGAACACCGTTTTTGTCGAATCCAATGATCGCTCTGTGATTATGCGGTTCAACCTGCGTATTGATCATATCTTGTTCGTTTTTCTTTTCTTTATTGTCCATACCTGTTTTCCTTTTCTGTTTTTTGAAAATCTATCTCTATGCTTCTTCCTGAAAGTTTTTTTCATTTTTTGGTTACTATACCACCTAATTCTTATTATGTCAATAGGTTTTATATATATTGAAAATATCGAGATAATACCGCTTTCTTCCTGTATTTGCCGAATCTCTGAAAATGATAACCTTTCACAATCGAGTAGGAGGCGGTGACTAACCGCCGTCCTCTCACACCACCGTGCGTAC
>NZ_JBKVNQ010000038.1:0-25837 GCF_046967715.1 Hominisplanchenecus sp. | reverse complement strand
ATGGGGTTTACATGTGCCCCCGCTGTTACCAGCAGGGCGGTAGTCTCTTACACTGCCCTTCCACCCTTACCGGCTTATGGCCGGCGGTATATTTCTGTTGCACTGTCCCTGGAGTCGCCTCCGCCGGACGTTATCCGGCATCCTGCCCTGTGAAGCCCGGACTTTCCTCGTCTGACACCTTTCGTTTTGCCAGCCGCGATCATTTATCCTACTCGCAAATATAAGAATATCTTAACATTTCTCACATTGACTGTCAACTTCCATTTTGCTATAATAGCTCATTGTATTATGATGCGATTGTGATAAAGGAAGTGTATCAATATGAAAAAATCAACCAAAGCAACCGATTCCGCCAACAAAGAGTCGGTATTTCAAAATTTATCAAAGGAAGAACGGATAGCTCTGACTGTCTTTTTCCTTACGCCTCTTGTGGCACTGTTGTTCCTGGAATACGCAAACCCGGCGGGGCCCGGACTGATTTTCTATTCTATCCGTCCGTCTTGCCTGCTTCGTTTCGGTGTAACCGCATTTTTATTTTATATCGTGATGGGATTTCTGTTTGCCCTGACCGGAAGTATGCGGTTCTCCGGATGTTTTCTGTGTATTTTCAGCATTATATTTTCACTGACGAATTATTTCACAACAACGTTTCGCGGAATCCCGATCCTGGCTTCGGATCTGACGATCATGGGAACTGCGATGAATGTGGTCGGCAATTATAAATATTCGCTTGATCTGACCCGCACGATCACACTGCTTGGTCTGATCGCCTGGTGTATTCTGCTGTTTCGTGTAAAACGTCTCCGACTTCCAAAAGGCAAAAAAAGGATCTCTGCCATCCTAGGAAGTGCCGCCATCTGCTTTGCTTCCTTCTGGATCATGATCTATACGCCGGTTATGACTGTGACACCGATGCATGTCACTGTCAATACGTTCCGTCCGATCAAATCCTACCGCAAAAACGGATGCGTCCTGACTTTTATGCGAAGTATCCAGTTGATGATGATTCATAAACCGGATGGATATTCTGCAAACGCTGCTGAAGAGATAGCCGCCCCGTATCGCAGTGAAACCTCTTCCGGCAATGCAAAAACACCAAATGTCATCGCCATTATGGACGAAGCTTTTGCCGATCTGCAGGCCGTCGGTGATTTCAGGACCAGCGAAGATGTAATGCCATTTTACCACAGTCTTACAAAAAACACTGTAAAAGGGTTCTCCTATGTATCCGTATTCGGAGGGCAGACGGCAAACACGGAATTTGAGTTTCTGACAGGACTGTCCAAAGCTTTTGTGCCGGCATCTGCAACACCTTATCAGCTTTACATCAAAAGTCTTCTGCCGGGTCTGACCACACATCTTGGAAACCAGGATTATCAGGGTATGCTGGCATTCCATCCATTCCGTGCAAACGGTTACAACCGCGACCATGTTTATCCAAACCTCGGATTTTCGGATTTCATCAGTTTAAAAGATCTGGATGTCTCCGCTTCGGATAAGATTCGCAACTTTGTATCCGACGCAGCTGATTTCCAGGTGATCATCGATCAGTATGAACAGGCAAAAAAGAAGAGCAATGCCCCGTTTTATCTGTTCAATGTCACCATGCAGAATCACAGCGGCTATGACCAGGATTTTGACAATCTGGATATGCCGATCTCCATCGAAGAAAAATGTGATGATCCGGAACTGAAACGTTACCTGAACCTGATCCATCATTCCGACACTGCCCTGAAATCTCTGATCGAGTATTTCAGCAAGCAGAAGGATCCGACCGTAATCGTCTTTTTCGGTGATCACGAACCCGGACTTTCCAATGAAGTTTACAGCAAGATCCTCGGAAAAAATGTCGAAAAACTCAGTGCAGAAGAAAATATGAATCTCTATAAGACTCCGTTTCTGATCTGGGCAAACTACGATATCGAAGAACAGGAAAATGTAAACATCAGTATGAATTACCTCTCGACTCTGATGCTTGAGAGCACCGGCATGAAACTCTCTCCGTTCAATCAGTTCCTTTTAGATATACATAAACAGATCCCGGTGCTGACAACAAACGGTTATTTCGGTGAGGATGGCAGCTATTATTCCTTAAAAGATGAATCCTCCCCTTATTATGAATCCCTCAGAAAGTATCAGATCCTCCAGTACAACAATCTGTTTGACAAGAAAAAAAGGATCGAGAACTTTTTTGACTGATGTAAGAGAAAAAGAAAAGCCATGGAAAAGACAATATTTGTCACTTCCATGGTTTTTGTTATATCTGAAAACATCCGCCCCCGATAAACTCTCTTAAGATAGAATTCATCGGCACGCTCTCGCTTGGGATTCCCACAAAATAGTCCAAAAATTTTAAGAGGCGTTTCGCTTCCTGGTATTCCGGTTCCTCTCTTCCAATGCCAAACAAAAGCGGCTCTGCATACATCTTCAGAACAGCCAGTTCATAGATCAGTGCTGAATTGAACATCACATCTGCCTGCTCCTGATAAGGAAAAATATAGGACTCTTCTCCTCTTCGCACCGACGGCCACATGCTGATCGTTGCTTTTGCCGTCGTTCCCCGCGTCCTGGCATCGCGTACAATCCTTCGAAGCAGTCTTCCGTCTGTAGTCGGAACACGGTTATGTTCATCGACGTTGAGCTGCGTCAGGGCACTGACATAAATCTTGAATTTATTTTCTTTTGGCAGTGCAAAGGACAACTGATCATTCAGGCAGTGAATGCCTTCGATCACCAGAATATCCTCTTTTCCAAGTTTTGTCTCTTTTTCACTGTACATGCGTTTGCCGCTCACAAAATCAAAAACAGGCAGATGCACGCTCTTTCCTGCAAGCAGTGCGTTCATGTCATCGTTAAACTGCTGAACATCGATGGCTTCCAGACATTCGTAGTTTGGTTTCCCATCTTCATCCACCGGTGTGTCTTCCCGGTTTACAAAATAGTTATCCACCGGGATCGGATGCGGTCTCAGTCCGTGTGCGGAAATCTGGATCGAAAGCCGATGAGAAAAGGTCGTCTTTCCGGAAGAAGACGGACCGGCGATCATAATGATCTTTTTATCTGGATTTTCGGCGATCTTTCCGGCAATCTCCGCAATTTTCTTTTCCTGAAGTGCCTCCTGGATCAGGATCAGGTCATGGATGCCATGGTGCACAATATAATCATTCAGTAATCCTACGGTAGGAATTTCGAGCATCTCTCCCCATTTGAGCGATTCTTTTCGAACACGGAACATTTTGTTCTCCGGCTCAAAGGCCGGAACCGTCTTCGGATCTTTCCGCTGTGGCATCTGAAGTACAAATCCGTCCTCATACAAATGCAGGGAAAACGCTCCCAGATAAGAAGTGTCCGGAATCATATAGCCATAATAATAATCTTCGAAACCGCCCATATCATAGATATTGACTTTGGAAGCCCGGCGATAATGAAACAATTTTTCTTTGTCTTTCATCCCGTACTGCGAGAACAATGCGATCGCATCGTCCGTACCGATCGTTTTTTTGTCGATCGGCACTTTCTGGGCAACCAGTTCCCTCATTCTGGCTTCCACTTTATCAAGAAAATCCTGATCCAGTGTCACATCACCGTCGACCGTACAGTAATATCCGCTGCTGACGGAAAAATGGATCCCAACTCTGCGGATGTGTTCATGCCCTGCCTGATGGTAGAGTGCCTTCAGTAAAAGCAGCGTCATACTCCGCCTGTAGGCCGCCATCCCTTCCTGCTGCCTTGTTGTGATAAAAGAAATGCGGCAGTCCTCCGTTAATTGCAGGTACAGTTCCCGCAGCCGCCCGTTGACCTTTGCAAGAACAATATCATCCTCCTTCTGATATTCCTTTGCAAGATCAAGCAGCCGTATACCCGCCGGATAGCTTTTCCTTTCTATGTTTCCATTTTCAAAAGAAACCTGAATATATTCTTTCTCCATCATCAAACCACCTCCTGATCATTTTTACAGATCACATTGTCATCGATACCGGAAGATTCCGTTCTGTGACTTGAAATTCTCCGAAAACTTATCTACACCATCAAAAACGGATGTCGGATCGGCTCTGTACAGATTTCCATTTCAGGAAAACGCTCCTTTAATTCTTCTGCCATCTGTCCGATAAAAATGTGTTCAATGCCATAATGACCGGCATCGATCACATTCAGTCCCTGGTCTACAGCATCAATCCCATCGTGATGGCCAAAATCTCCGGTGATATAAACTTCTGCCCCATTTCGGAGGGCATCTGCCGTCATACTCTTCCCGGAGCCCGGAAGAACCGCCGCACGGTTCAGAACTGTTTCCGGATTTCCGAAAATCTTCACATCCGGTATCTGAAAAACATCTTTTACATACTCTGCACACTGAAGCAGTGTCATCTCTTTTGGCAGTTCGCCTGCCATACCAAAACCGCCTTCACGTCCATCCGGAAGCACACAGGTTTTCTCCATGATCTGTGCATCCTTCAACGCAAGCATCCTGGCTGCTAACGGTGCCATCTCCACGATGTCATAATTGGTATGCATTGCATAATAAGCGATGTCATGCTTTATCAGTTCCAGCACACGCCGTCCGTAAAAATCACCGTCATTTATTTTTTTCAGTCCATGCATCAGCATCGGATGATGCGTCAGCAGCAGATCTGCTTTTGCATCGATGGCATGGCGGATCACTTCTCCGGTCGCATCCAGTGCGATATAAATGCTCTTGATCTCTTTCTCATAGCTTCCCACCTGCAGTCCCGGATTATCCCAGGATTCTGCGATGGATGGCGGATATTTTTTCTCCAGTAATTCAATCAGCTCCCGGCAGATCATGCCTTCTCACACTCCTCTTCTGTTTTCATCCATTTCTGTGCTTTCCGGTTCAGGGCAAGCAACGCCTCTATTTCCAAAATACGCTCTTTCACCCTCTCTTTGGGCTGCTGCCTTAAATTCTGAAGCACACCAGTCAGCGTGGTCTCTTCTTTTTTCAGAAAAGAGCCAAGAACCGGATTCTTTTCTTTTAATAAAAAAGCTCCATATTTCCATTCTATGTCTGCAAGTTCTTCCATATGTCCGTGCTGCACATGCATCATCGGATAGTATTTTTCTTCCTCGCATACCATCTTTTCTGCTGTGATCACGTAGTCATTTTCATACAGATATTTTCGCACCTTATCAATGTCAGACTGCGGCTGCAAAACCAGCTCTTTTACGTCCACCAGTACTTTTTTGCCTTCTTCTAAAATTTTCATGACGAGTGTTCCACCCATGCCCGCGATCACCACGCTGTCCGCCTCGTCCGGATTTAATTTCAAAACGCCGTCAGATAAACGTGTCCTGATCTTCTCCTGCATATGGTAACGCTCGATATTCATCTTAGCCCGCAGAAGCGGTCCCTTTTTTACATCCATGGCAATCGCTGACGGGATCTTTCCCATCTCACATAAATAAATCGGTATGTATCCGTGGTCTGTTCCCACGTCTGCCAGACGGCTGTTTTCTGTTACCATGGAAGCAACCGCCTGCAGTCTGTCTGATAACTGCATATCTGTTCTCCTTAATCAAGATAATCTTTTAATTTCCGGCTGCGGCTCGGATGCCGCAGTTTCCGCAAAGCCTTCGCCTCGATCTGCCGGATGCGTTCCCTTGTGACATGGAACTCTTTTCCGACTTCCTCAAGTGTCCGGCTTCTTCCATCTTCCAGCCCAAACCTCAGAGCCAGTACTTTCTTTTCCCGGTCTGTCAGCGTCTGCATGACTTCATCCAGCTGCTCCTGCAAAAGCGTGTACGCTGCAGCATCGGCCGGCACTTCGCTTTTGTTGTCTTTGATAAAATCGCCAAGATGTGTGTCATCCTCTTCCCCGACCGGCGTTTCCAGCGAGATCGGGTCCATGGCGATCTTGAGAATCTCTTCCACACGCTGCACCGGCATCTTCATCACTTCCGCAATCTCTGCCGCACTTGGTTCACGGCCAAGCGACTGTGTGAGCTGTCTGGACGTGCGGATCGTGCGGTTGATCGTCTCTACCATGTGCACCGGAATCCGGATCGTTCTCGCCTGATCTGCGATCGCCCTGGTAATCGCCTGACGGATCCACCAGGTCGCATAGGTACTGAATTTATAACCTTTTTTATAGTCAAATTTTTCAACAGCCTTGATCAGACCTAAGTTTCCTTCCTGGATCAGATCCAGAAACTGCATTCCACGTCCGGTATAACGTTTTGCAATGCTTACTACCAGACGAAGATTGGACTCAGCAAGTCTTTTTTTTGCTTCCGGATCTCCCTTTTCCATCCGCTTTGCCAGCTCAATCTCTTCATCTGCGGTAAGCAACGGGATCTTGCCGATCTCTTTTAAATACATCCGTACCGGATCATCGGTACTGATCCCTTCCGGAACTTCCAGTGCCGCTTCCGAAACATCGACTTCTTCTTCCTCTTCCAGATCTTCCAGGGCATCTGCATCTTTCTGCCTGAGAACATCCACGCCATGCTCATCCAGATAGTCCAGGATTTTTTCGCTCTGTGTCTCGGTAAGCGAAATTCCTTTAAAATAATCTACGATTTCCTGATGTTCCAGTGCATTTTTATGTTCTTTTGCAAATGCAAGCAGTCCTTTTAATTTCTCCAAAAATTCTTTGCTGTGTTCCTCCATCTGATCCACCTTCTTTCAAGTGCCGTATCTTTCCTATATTTTTTCCCCAATACCGGAAAATATACAGCTGACTATGCTCCCATCTGATGCCTGTGCTGTCTTGCTGCTGCCGCCTGCGGATGCAGGACTCATCTCACATCTGATATGTGATCTTCGGCATATCCTGAACTTTCTTTCTGTCCAGTAAGATTTTCTGCAATCCCGCAATATCTGCCGGATTCATGTTTTTCGTTCGAAATTCAATACTGTTGTTGATAATCTTTCGCAGTGTTTCATTCAATGCTTTGTCAAATTCCGCCTGCGACTGCAGGTTTAACTTGGCATGGAATAACGATGCGACTTCTTTCTGTGTTTCCGGATCTTCAAAATAATTGATGATCCTTGCCGGATTCAGCTCGCTCTTTTCAAGCTGTTCAAACAAAAGCTGTGCCGCCTGATGATAAAGATCTTCTGTGAAATCATCCGCATCCAGGTATGGTTTTACTTTTGCATACAATCCTTTTTTATCAATCAGCCAGGTCAGCATCAGTCTCTGTGACTGTTTCATGCCGTCATCCTGACTTTTTTTCCGGATTTCTTTTCGTTCTCGGTCCACAGCACTTTTCGGTACTTCCCTGCCGATTGCACGCATCGCACTGCGATTCACCATTTTTCTTAAATTGTCAAATCCGATGTGATATTTCTCTGCGACTGCCTGAATATAATTTTCACGTTCCAGCTCCTGCTCAAACTCCATCAGTTTTTCCGATACCGCCTGGAAAAAAGAAGTTTTTCCTTCCGGGTCTTTCATGTCATAATTTCTCTCCAACACGGAAATTTCAAACATAAAACTGTTTTCCGCCTGATCAATGCGTTCCTGAAACTTCTCTGCCCCAAGGGTTTTGATAAATTCATCCGGGTCTTTATAAGGATTCATATGCAGCACTCTTGCCTTGAGTCCTGCACGTTTTACGATCGGTATCGCCCGCAGTGCGGCACGCACACCGGCATCGTCACTGTCGTACGTCAGGATTACTTCGTCCGTATAACGTTTCAGAAGTGTGGCATGCTTCTCCGTCAGAGCCGTTCCAAGCGATGCCACTGCATTTGAAAATCCCGCCTGATGCATGGAGATCACATCCATATATCCTTCACAGACCAGCAGATACTTTTTCCTTGCTGCTCTTGCAATGTTCAGTCCGTACAGATTGCGACTTTTATCGAAAACGATCGTCTCCGGCGAATTTAAATATTTAGGCTTGCCGTCTCCCATCACACGGCCTCCGAAACCGATCACACGGTTGTTGACATCCAGAATCGGAAAGATGACACGATTCCAGAATTTATCGTACATGCCATTTTTTTCATCCACATTAAACAGCCCGGATTCTTTTAATAATTCATCGGATATTTTTTTGCTTTTAAAATACTGATATAGATTGCTGCTGTATTTGCTGGAATATCCAAGTGCAAACCGTTTGATTGTCTCATCATCCAGCTGTCTGCTTTTCAGGTACTGCATAGCCTGAGCCCCGCTCTCCGTACGAAGCTGATAATAAAAATAGTTGGCTGCCATCTTGTTTATTTCCAGCACCTGCATGCGGAGATCCTGCTGTCTTTTTTCTTCCTCTGAATATTCCCGCTCCGGAAGCTTGATCCCGACCCGGTCTGCCAGGTATTTCAGTGCCTCCGGAAAACTGTAATTCTCATATTCCATAATGAACGTAAATACATTGCCGCCTGCTCCACATCCGAAACAGTAGTACATCTGTTTGTCCGGACTTACCGAAAAAGATGGGGATTTTTCATTATGAAATGGACAAAGTCCAAAATAAGAGCTTCCTTTTTTCTGAAGCTTGACATAAGTGCCGATCACTTCGACAATATCGTTTCTCTCTCTGATCTCTTCGACCAGTTCTTCCGGATAATACATACCTATCTCCTTATTTCCTGCTTATTCATTTTACCGGCCATGCCTTCGGAATATAAAGGTCTGCAAACGCCTGCATGGCATACTGATCGGTCATCCCTGCTATGTAATCACAGACAACCCGCTCTTTCTCCTGCCCCGCATCCATCAGGTTTAAATATTCCTCTGACAGTTCCAGAGGATGCTCGATATAGTACTGATAAAGTTCCTGTAAAAGATGCCGGACCTTTTTTTCTTCTCTTTTTGCCAGCGGATTGTGATACACATTCTCAAACAGAAAGTTCCGCATTCCCCGCATCGCTTTTTCCATCTCCGGTGACATGACAATGTCATCTTTGCCCTGACTGTGGATCACAATATCGTGGATCAGAGCATTTAAACGTTCCCGGATCGTATCACCCAAAACTTCCCGGTATTCTGCCGGAACATCTGCTTCTTTTAAAATTCCGGCACGCAATGCATCATCAATATCGTGATTGATGTATGCGATTTTATCTGAAAGCCGTACGATCTTTCCTTCCAGCGTGGAAGGATGACCGGACGTTCTGTGATTTCGGATCCCGTCACAGACTTCCCAGGTCAGATTCAGACCTTTTCCGTTCTTCTCAAGAAGTTCTACAACGCGGACACTCTGTTCAAAATGAGCAAAACCAAACGGGCAGATCTCATTTAACGCCTGCTCGCCTGCATGGCCGAACGGTGTATGCCCAAGGTCATGCCCAAGTGCAATCGCCTCCGCCAGATCTTCATTCATCCGCAGGGCTCTTGCGATCGTCCTCGCCGTTTGTGCTACCTCAAGCGTGTGGGTCAGCCTGGTGCGGTAGTGATCTCCCTGCGGCAGCAGAAAAACCTGTGTCTTATGCTTCAGTCTGCGAAATGCTTTAGAATGTAAAATGCGATCCCGGTCTCTTTGATAGACCGGACGGATATCGCATGGCGGCTCTTCCCGGTCGCGTCCCCTGGACTTGCTGCTGAGGGATGCATACGGGCTGAAATAAGCCACTTCTCTTTGCTCTGCCATCTCTCGAATCGTCATGGCAATCGCCCCCTTTCTAATTATTTTATCACGTTTTTTCCATATCTAACAAGAATTTTTTCATTTTTAAGGCAAAAAAATGTTATTTCACCACACTTTTCCGTAGAAACGGCCGGGCAGTTCGCCTTTTCTAACCGCTCTATGGTTTCCGGTGCCGGATGCCCGTAGCGATTTCCTTTTCCATAAGACAAAACCGCCATCTGTGGTTTCAGGATATCCAGCAGTTCTTCTGAGGTGGCTCCTTTGGAACCATGATGTCCTGCCTTTAAAACTTCGATTTTATTTCCTCCTTCCAGAAGCTGCGGCAGTTTTTTTCTTCTGATTAGATCCTTTTCCCCTTCTTTTTCCAGATCCCCCATCAGCATCACATCAAAAGATTTGTATTTTACATGCAGCACCATGGATGTCTCGTTTTTATTTTTGGAAGTATCCCCAGCTTTCGGGGCAAGACAGGTAAGCATCATCGACCGGGTACAGATACAGTCACCCTCCCGCATTTTGTGCACGGCGATCTTCTGCCCTGCTGCCAGTCTTTCAATCTCAAGGTACGTCTCATCCGGATTTTTGATGGCTGGCAATACCAGATTTTTTATTTTAATACTGCATGTTTGACACTCCAGCAGTTCCCTTACTCCATTGATATGATCCATATCCATGTGACTTAAAAACACATAATCCAACCGGTCAATCCCATGATACCGCAAATACGGAAGAATTCTGTATTTTCCAACGTTCGAGACACTGCTGCTCCCGCCGTCACACAACATGGTCACACCGGTATCATCCCTTAGCACAATCCCATCCCCCTGTCCGACATCCAGAAAGGTCACAGAAAACGCCTTCGGCTCCGTCCGCTTCAAAAAGAAAATCGCCATGAAAACAAAGACCAGATAACAGACTTTCTTTTGTTTTTTCTGAAGCAGCCACACAGCCCCCGCAGACAGGATCACATAATATAGAAGAATCGACCACAGTTTCGGTCTTCCAAAAATCATCTGAGAAAAAGGCAGTTCCAGAGATACGCGGCACAGACAGGAATATAAATTTAACACACCATGCACTGCCGCTGCCGGATATGAAGCTGCTTTCAGCGAAAAAAAAGAAAAAAGCAAGGCACTGCCGCCTCCGGCGAGAACAAACGGAAGCAGCGGTATGACCATACTATTCAACATCACACTGTAAAGAGGAAAAGAAAAAGAATGCCACAGAACACACGGCAGCATAAAAAGCTGAATAGCCGCCCCGGAAGAGATATATGGTCCGTAATGTTTTTTCAGAATCGGATAAAATCCACCGATCGCTGCCACAGCAGAAACTGACATCTGAAATCCAGATGAGAATAATAAAATGGGATAATCAAAAAGAAGTAAAAAAACAGCTGCTGACAGAGCACTCAATAAATCATACGTCCTTCCAAGGCACTGTGCTCCGAGAAAAAGAAGAAACATGATCATGGCACGGCGTGTAGATACACCTGCACCGGTAAAAACTGCATAAAATAACATAAAACTGCCTGCGATCCCGGAAGAAATCACAAATGAGATCCCCAGTTTTCGCAAGATATGATAGAGTGCCATGCCAAACAGAGAAATATGAAGTCCGGAAATCGCAAGCACATGAGCAATGCCGCCCACCTGATACCAGTCTCTGATCTCCTCATCCAGCCTGCTCTTATCGCCAAGTAGCATCGCTGCGAGAATTCCGGCATCCTGCTCATCAAATATCTGCTCCAGATGCCGCATACAGATCCTGCGGACTTCATACATCCACTGTAACAGCGGATTCTGCCTGCCATCCCGAACGGTTAAACGGGCATTTTTCATACTAAACAAAAGACGCTCCGTCTGCTGGTAAAAAAGGCGGTCAAACGCTCCATCGTTTGAGGGAGCCTCTGCAAGCGTCAGTTTGCCGCAGATCTGCACCCGGTTTCCGTACGCACAGTCCGCTGGCTCTTCCAGAATTGCCCGAACCTTAAGACGTTCGGAAACCTCCTCCATAAAATCAGCCTGTATATGATCTGCATATACATACCAGAAATCTGCTCCTGCCTCGATCTGACAGACTCTTCCCGTGCAGGAAACCTGTTTTCCGTCAAACGACTGCGGATAAGGAAACTGCTCCCGAATCCCTGCAAAATGACAGAGCAAGATCCATAAGATCAGAATACCTGTCAAAAACAACAACGGTCTCTTTTTGAAATATATCAAGTTCCGCTCTCTGTCTGTGCTTCCTTTGTCAGATTCGGATCAACGCCAACCGATGGAACCGCACCGTTATCGCTGCTCCCGGTATCGTTTTCTCCGTCTTTCTCCCGTATGAAACTGCTGTTACAGGAAAACACCTGTGACAGATCCAGTGTATCACGCAGAAGCACATCCGAGCTGCCTTCCACCTGGATCTGGACTTTCGTGATATCCTCACAGCTTTCGCAGATGGAATTTACGATCGCATAAACCGTCACTTCCGGTGTAACCGAAGATCCTGCCACTGCCTGATTAAATTCACTGCTTAAATTCACCGTACATAAATCCCCCTCCGTACGGATTTCACGCACAACCGTATCAGACGGCACAACTGCAGTAAGTTTGCTGCCCGCCGGTCCTGCGATCAGCTGCTCAACCACCAGTTTTTCAAGAGAATCATCCGATGCATAATGCACGTTTCGCATCTGTTTTGTCAGTGAAGTGCCGTTTCTGCTACCGAAATAAAGCGGCAATGCCTCATATTGATATGCATTGATACTGTCACCCTCCGAATTGATAAACGAAGAGGCATGCATCGGCCCTACTGCCTGATTTTCCGAGTTCAGAAGTGCCTCACCTGCAACGGTAAATACCACTTCCCGGACATCCGTGATCTGCGTCATCGTCTGCACCACTGCGGCACGCAGCAAAACTTCTCTTGTATCATCCATCTGCTTATATGCATCATTAAAATCAATCGTCAGCCGTCCGTCCTTTAAAGTCGATACCGCAGCAGTCAGTCCCTCCGGAAAAACACTCTGATAGTCGTTTCGATTAAACGTCCCTTCCATTGCAGAAAGCAATTCTTCCACCAGTTTTTCCCCACCTTCTGCTTCCGGCTCATATTGCACTTCCCGAAGTGCAGTAGCCTCTGCATTACGGCAAAAAACCTTATAACCGCTCTGTTCTGCCTTCTGTGTGCCCTGGCAACTCGTGAGCATCAGGCCAAGAAACACAGCTGCTGCAAATCCTGCCATTTTTTTCATATTTCTGTTCTCCATTCCGGCAAAAGCCCCTGCCAGGTGAACCGTTGTATCAGTTCACATAAATCAGCGGGATCCGAACAGTAAAGGTCGTACCTTCGCCCTCTTTACTGTAAACCTTGATCGCTCCGCGGTGCATCAGGATCGCACTTCTCGTGATTGCAAGCCCCAGACCGGTTCCGCCGATCTCTCTTGAGTGTGATTTATCCACACGGTAAAAACGTTCAAAAATAGCATCCTGTGACTCTTTTGGAATACCAATGCCGGAATCTTCTACTTTTACATAAAAATATTTGTTGTCTACATTAAGCGAAACATGCACCCATCCGCCCTCTTTGTTGTATTTGATCGCATTTTCGACCAAATTAGACAGGGCAAGCGTCAGCTTCGTCTCATCCACTTCGGCATTGACCGGGCGGAAACTCTCCAACACAAGGTTGATATCCTGCTTGTCCGCGATCGGTGTCAGTCTCTTGATGATCAGCTCCAGCAGTTCATTGATATTTTTATTTTCAATATGCAGATCTGCTGCCTTTTTATCCATCTTCACAAGCGACAGAAGATCCGTGATGATCTTATTCTCACGATCGATCTCTTCTGCGATATCCGCCATAAACTCCTGATAAAGCTCCACCGGTGCATCCGGCTGTGCCAGAAGAGAATCTGCAAGTACTTTCATCGATGTGATCGGTGTTTTCAGCTCGTGTGACACGTTGGAGACAAACTCCTGCCTAGAATCATCGAGAGCTTTCATGCGGGCAAGCATCTGATTGTAGGCCTCTGCAAGCTGCTGTGTCTCAGTGTAGTCCGGTATGGAGATATCAGCATCCAGAAAGCCCTCCTGCACCTGGCTCAAAGATTTGGTAACCTTTTCAAACGGCTTTGCCAGCATCTTGGAAAGATAGTATGCAATCAGAAAAATGGCAATCCCCATTCCAATCTGAAGGATCAGTACTTTCCGGTTCAGATCATCACGGTTTTTACGGATATCTCTGGTCGGTGTACTGACGATCATCACGCCTTCCACTTCTTTGCTCTGAGCATCATAGATCGGTATGGTAATTTCAATAAAGCCGTTTTTCCTGCTGTAGCTCTGTCCATCCTCACCGCGAAAACAGCGGATCACCTCTTCCGCCACAATATATTTGCCCTCATCTGTCTGATCGGTATCCTTAATAATGCGAAACTCTTTATTGACGACAAGAATCCTGCCGTTGTAAAGATTCGCCATCTGCTGCAGCTCTACATCTGTGATCTTGGACTTCTCACCGCTCAGGTAATCGGTCTTGGAAATCTGGGCTGTGATCAGATCGCTCTGGCTCTGTATGATACTGATACGCTGTTTCACCGCCTGATCCTGATAATTCGTTAAAATCCCGTGTTTGATCAGCATGATCGGCACAATTCCAACGATGATAAAGATCAGGCACATACGAAACTGAAGACTGTTTATGTACTTTCGTAATTTTTCGTTTTTTTTCTTTTTTCTGAACACTTGCTCCCCTGTGCCTGCTCCCTTCCTTCAGTGTACCTTTTCAAGTCGAATGCACGTGAGACTTGGCATGCGATTCTGGTCAGTTTTGCTGACATTTACCTGACAGTTATGAATGCTGGAAATAATATCCGACGCCCCATTTGGTGTGTACATACTGCGGGTCGCTCGGATTTATCTCAATCTTTTCTCTCAGTCTCCGGATATGTACATCTACGGTACGCACATCTCCCGGATATTCATAACCCCAGACAATGTTGAGCAGATTCTCTCTGCTGTACACCTTGTTCGGATGAAAGATCAGAAGCTCCAACACATCAAATTCTTTGGCAGTCAGGTTTACTTCTCTGCCTGCAATGTTGACGCGTCTCGCCTCGCAGTCCATCGTAAGATCTCCTGCCTGGATCACTTTGCTCTTTGTCTGCTCTGCTCCCTTTTTCTCGGTACGGCGCATGATTGCTTTGATACGTGCTTTGACTTCCAGAATGTTAAATGGCTTGGTGATATAGTCATCTGCTCCATACTCCAGACCAAGGATCTTATCCATATCATCACCTTTTGCAGTCAGCATGACAACCGGAACACTAGAAGTTTCACGCAGCTGCTGGCAGACTTCAAAGCCGTCAAGCTTCGGAAGCATCACATCAAGAAGTATAATATCATACTCTTTTTCTCTTGCCATACGCAGAGCTTCTTCGCCGTCATATGCACAGTCAACTTCCATGCCGTCCTGTTCCAGACTGAAGCGGATTCCTTTTACGATCAGTTTCTCATCATCTACAACTAATACTTTCTTTGCCATTTTTGTTCATTCCTTTTGTTTTATTTTACTGCTGTACTGTTATTTTATCTTTTATTTTTCCAAACACCGCTTCTTTGATCCCGCTGATATTCATAATATCTTCGATCTGCTCAAATCTGCCCTGTTCTTCCCGGTAACGTACGATATCGGCAGCTTTGGATGCCCCGATGCCGGGAAGCGTCATCAGTTCTTCTTCTGATGCCTGATTGATATTGACTTTGCCTGCATCTGCCACTCTGCCCTCACCGGACGTTTCCAGAGAACCCTCGGAAGATGACAGCTGCTTTGTCTTCTGTTCTTCGACTGTAACGATATACAGTTGCTGCCCGTCCTGAAGTACGGATGCCTGATTGACCGCTGAGATGGCAGCATCTTTCGCAAACCCGCCGGCAAGCTCGATCGCTTCATACACACGTGCTCCCCTTGCAAGTTTTACAACACCGGGAGTTCTGACGGCACCTGCCACATCTACATAGATCCAGGCGTCTGTTTCCACATCCGTCCCCCCTGCTTTCATCCGCTCCGTTTCTTTCGATTCTCCCACTTCAGACTGATTGGAAATTTCTTCCGAAAACACCTCATCCGCCGCCTGTTCAAACGTGATCTCACCTTTTTTATTACAGCCGCCCAAAAAAATACACAGTACAACGATTATGGTCAGATAAAACAGACTCTTTAACTTTCTGCCTGATTTTCTCAAAAGGACTCCTTCCTGCCTTCTGACAAAATTCCCCTGTACAGATATTCCTATTTTATCGAACATTGTTCAAAAATACAACCGTTATTTTTCAAATATGACAACACCGATGATCGCGATCGCCATCCCTGCCACTTTTCGCATGGTAAGCGGTTGTTTTTCTACGCCAAACCATCCCAGAAGCTCGATCACATAGGCAATGATCAGCTGGGAGATCACGATCAGCATCGCCGCTTTCGCAGGTCCCAGGCTGTTCATGCTCTTTATTACGGTAACGGTGATAAATGCACCGATCACACCTCCAAGCAGCGTCCATTTATCCGGGACCTGTGTAAGCGTCATAAAACTTTTCCCATCCGCAAAATACCAGATCACAAGACAGACCAGAAGTGCCGTAAACTGCACAAAACTGGTCGAAACCCAGAGGCTGGTCGCCTTTGTCACCTGCGTGTTGAAGACGCCCTGCACACTCATCAGGGCTCCCGATAAAAGTGCTGTTAAAATTCCAATCATAAAAAACTCCTTTGCCTGTACTTTCTGACAGTATATGCACAAAGGAGTTTTCTATACATTTTTTACTGTTTTTTCAAGTCGAACGCACGTGAGACTTGGCACGCGATTCTGGTCAGCTTTGCTGACATTTACCTAACAGAATCGCTGTGCATTCTACACTTCGTTCCGGTCGGCACAAAACCATTGTCCACTGGACAATGTGTGCCCTCGCGGAGCGTTTATCTTAGTCGGAGATTGCACTCCCACTAAGACAAATTTGTTGCTTGCCACTCATAGAAGTTGGAGTCTTCTCCGACTAAGATAAAACCGCTTCCAGTTTTTCAACCATCTCGTCGATGTCTTTCTCGGTGATCACAAGCGGAGGCACCAGACGCAGTACATCACTTCCTGCGGAAAGCACAATCAGACCATTTGCCAGAGCTGCTTTGACAAGTTCGCCGACCGGTCTGCCGCTCACAACCAGTCCCTGCATGAATCCTTTTCCGCGGCGTGCGGTAAAGCAGTCATGTTTTTCTACCAGTTCATCCAGTTTCTTTTCCAGATACGGAGCTGTCTTTCTTACATGACCAACGATGTCATGTTCTTCAAACAGATCAAACACTTTGGAAACCGCTGCACAGGCGAAGGGATTTCCGCCGTAAGTTGTACCGTGATCTCCCGGAACTAAAGAGGCTTTTGCAGTCTTTTCGTTTAAGACAAACGCTCCGACCGGCACGCCGCATCCCAGTGCCTTTGCACAGGTCATGATATCCGGCATCACGCCGTACTGCTGCCATGCAAACATACTTCCGGTACGTCCCATACCACACTGGATTTCATCGAGGATCAGAAGAATATCTTTTTCTTCACAGATTTCTTTAACACCTTTTAAGAAGCTCTCTTCCATCGGATAAATGCCGCCTTCGCCCTGAAGGGTTTCCATGATAATCGCACAGGTTTTGTCTGTGATCTGAGCTTTTACACTGTCCAGATCATTGTAATCTGCAAATTTCACGCCGCCCATCAGCGGTTTGAACGCTTCCTGATAATGTGGGTTTCCGGTGACGGAAAGTGCTCCGACGCTTCTTCCGTGGAAGGAATGGTTCATGGCAATGATCTCGTGATCCGTTGCATGGTCTTTGTTCCATGCATATTTACGTGCGGCTTTGATCGCACCTTCAATCGCCTCCGTACCGCTGTTGGTAAAGAATACTTTGCTCATGCCACTTGCCTTTACCAGTTTTTCTGCTGCTTCCATCATCGGCACATTGTAGAAAAGATTGGAGGTATGGATCACTTTGTCGATCTGATCTTTTAAAGCCTGATCGTAGTCCGCATAGTGATAGCCAAGTGCAAACACCGCAATTCCGGCACCGAAATCCAGATATTCCTTTCCTTCGGTATCATAAAGATGTACGCCTTCTCCTTTTTCAAAAACAACCGGGAAACGGTTATAGGTGTGCAGAACCACCTGTTCCGTTCTCTCCATATATTCATTCATTTTCATTGTAAAAACGTTCCTCCTCATCCCCGATAATCGCAGTACCGATACCTTTGTTGGTATAGAACTCCAACAGCAGGCAGTGCGGGATCCTTCCGTCCAGGATATGTACTCTGGAAACACCGGACTTGATCGCATCGACACAGTTCTGGATCTTCGGGAGCATGCCGCCGCCGATATTTCCGCTGCCGAGCAGTTCTTCTGCTTCCGGAATACTCAGTTCGGAGATCAGTGTGGATTTGTCCTGCGGATCACGGTATACACCCTCGATATCCGTTAAAAATACCAGTTTGGATGCTCCGACTGCCGTTGCAATCGCACATGCTGCATCATCTGCATTGATATTATAAGAATGATACTCATCATCGGAACCGATCGGGCAGATCACCGGGACAAAATCATTGTCCAGCAGTGTATTTAAAAGCTCGGTATTGACTTTTGTCACTTCGCCTACAAAACCGATATCTTCGCCTTTGGAGAGTTTCTTCTTAACACGCAGAACGGAGCCGTCTTTTCCGCTGATACCAACCGCTTTGACTCCGACTTTCTCCATCATGGACACCAATCCTTTGTTGATCTTATTTAAGACCATCTCAGCCACTTCCATGGTGTCTTTATCCGTCACACGCAGTCCGTTGATAAATTTGGTCTCAATGCCGACTTTGCCTGTCCATTTTGTGATTTCTTTTCCGCCACCGTGCACGATGATCGGGCGAAATCCGACCAGTTTCAGAAGTGCTACGTCACGGATGACGTTTTTCTTCAGTTCATGTTCTACCATGGCACTTCCGCCGTATTTTACAACGATGGTCTTGCCGCTGAATTTCCGTATATAAGGTAACGCTTCATTGAGCACACTGGCTTTCTGAAGCAGATCCTGCATTGTATCCATTGTTTTTTCCTCCAGTTTCTATCCATACTTCCGGCATCCGGACAGATGCCTGTAAATTGCTCTGACACAAAGCAGCTCTTACCGCTTAAGAGCGGTAATCGGCATTGATCTTCACATAATCGTAAGTCAGATCACAACCCCACGCAGATGCGGATGCCTCTCCCATTTTGATGTCAGCAACAGCCGTCACTGCTTTTTCTGAGAGCACCTTTGTCGCTTCTTCTTCGCTGTAATCAAGTGCCACACCGTTTTCGATGATCTTCAGCTTACCTGCTGCACTTTCAAAATACAGATCTACTTTTTCCGGATCAAACTTAGCTCCGGAATAACCCATGGCACAGAGGATACGTCCCCAGTTTGCATCATGTCCGAAAATAGCCGCTTTGGTAAGGTTTGAACAAATAACGGATTTTGCCAGAATCTTCGCCTGTTCTTTTGACTGTGCTCCGATCACTTTTGTCTCAAACAATGCAGTGGCACCTTCGCCGTCCCCTGCCATTTTCTTTGCGAGCGTCTCGTTGATATAGTGCAGTGCCCTGGCAAATGTCTGATAATCTTCGCCTTCCTCTGTAATTTCCGGATTCTCTGCCAGTCCGTTTGCCAGCAGCAGAACGGTATCATTTGTGGAAGTATCTCCGTCAACAGAAATCATATTGTAGGTATCATCGACATCTGCACTCAATGCCTTCTGAAGCATTTCTTTTGAAATAGCTGCATCTGTCATGAGGAAGCTCAACATCGTGCACATGTTCGGATGGATCATACCGGAACCTTTGCACATACCGCCGATCGTTACCGTCTTACCGCCAATCTCAACTTCAACGGCAACTTCTTTTTTTACCGTATCCGTTGTCATGATCGACTCTGCTGCCAGTGTTGCTGCTTCTCTGGTATCCAGAAGCAGTCCGGAAAGATCCTTCACGCCTTTTTTGATCGTATCGATTGGCAGCTGTTTTCCGATCACACCGGTAGATGCTACCAGAACCTCATCCTTGTCGATACCGAGTGCTTCTGCTGCCGCTTTTGCAGTCTCTTCACAGTAGCCATATCCTTCTGCTCCGGTGCAGGCGTTTGCAATACCGCTGTTTACCACAACAGCTCTCGCCTCTCCATGTTCGTATACCACATGCTGATCCCATTTTACCGGTGCGGCTTTTACAAGGTTTGTCGTAAACGTTCCGGCTGCCATACATGGTGCACTGCTTACGATCATTGCCATATCTTTTTTTGTACCTTTTTTGATACCTGCATGCATACCGGCTGCTTTAAATCCTTTTGCAGCGGTTACACCTCCATCTATTATCTTCATCTATGCTCACGACCTTTCTCTGTTTTATGGGAACATTGGTACGCCCTGAAGGCCTTCGTTCTCGGCAAATCCAAACATCAGGTTCATATTCTGCACGGCCTGACCGGCTGCACCTTTCACCAGATTGTCCATTGCCCCCATCATGATCACACGGTTTGTTCTCGGATCCAGTTTGAAGTTTACATCCACATAATTGCTTCCTTCTACCCACTTCGTCTCCGGGCAGACATCCTTATCCAGAACACGTACAAACTGTTCTTTTCCGTAATAAGCATCATAGATCGCCTTAACTTCTTCGTAAGTCACCTCTTTTTTCAGAGATGCATAAGCAGTAACCAGAATACCGCGGTTCATCGGAACCAGATGCGGTGTAAAATTAATATGGATCGGATAACCGGCGGCATAACCTAACTGCTCTTCGATCTCCGGTGTGTGTCTGTGTGTTGCAACACCGTATGCTTTGATGTTCTCATTGACTTCACAGTAAAGGTTTGCAACCTTGGCACTGCGTCCTGCTCCGGAAGTACCGGATTTAGCATCAATGATAACGGTATTTCCATCAATAATGCCTTCCTTTAATAATGGATAAATGGACAGGGTGCTGCATGTCGGATAACATCCCGGATTTGCGATCAGTCTTGCCTTTTTGATATCCTCCCGGTTGATCTCACACAGTCCGTAAACAGCTTCCTCAATAAACTGCGGTGCTTTGTGTTCCAGATTATACCACTGCTCATAAGTCTTCCGGTCTTTGATACGGAAGTCCGCACTTAGATCGATCACTTTTGCCTGACTTAAAATCCCTTCATTTATAAGAGATGCACACAACCCCTGCGGTGTTGCTGTGAAAATCACATCTACCTCTTTTGCCAGCTGCTCCATATTGTCATCCAGACATTTTGCATCCACGATCTGGAACATATTCTGGTAAACACTGCTGTATCTCTGATCCACATAACTTCTGGAACCATACCACGCAATCTCTGCTTCTTTATGGTTAAGGAGAAGACGGACAAGTTCGCCTCCTGCATATCCGGTTGCTCCTATTATTCCGGCTTTTATCATATCAACATTCTCCTTTCAACCTAATATATCTTTTCTGTCCGGATTATTCTTCTTTTCTTTTTCTGTCAAATGTGAGGTGCCGCCCATCTGATGCAGTCTCCGGCAGATTCATAAAAATTCGCTGTGCGAATGAAATCTTTCTTATCATATACCAGTTTTCTTTATAAGTAAAGAGTTTTCTTTGTATTTTTATTGTATTTTTATTCATACGCAATGTATATTATTCATTTTACAGCTGTTTTTACAACTTTTTCGTTTTTTCACTTGCATAATTATGATAACTGTTGTATAGTGTATGATACCAGGGTCGAAAGCCAAAAACCACGATGTACTTGCACAAGAGTGGTTTTATGGCTCTTTTGTCTTTGACTTACAAAATGATCATAAATTTCAGGAGGAATACATATCATGAAAGAAAAAGTAGTTCTGGCATATTCAGGCGGCCTCGATACCACCACACTGATCCCTTGGTTAAAGGAAACCTTTGACTATGAAGTTATCTGCTGCTGCATCGACTGCGGACAGGGTAACGAGCTGGATGGTCTGGAAGAGAGAGCAAAACTGTCCGGTGCTTCTAAATTATATATTGAAAATATCATTGATGAATTCTGTGACGATTTCATCATGCCTTGCGTAAAAGCCGGTGCAGTTTATGAGCACAAATACCTGCTTGGTACTTCCATGGCACGTCCGGTTATCGCAAAGAAACTGGTTGAGATTGCACGTAAAGAAGGTGCTACTACCATCTGCCACGGTGCTACCGGTAAAGGTAATGACCAGATTCGTTTCGAACTGGCAATCAAGGCACTGGCTCCGGATCTGAAGATCATCGCTCCATGGCGTATGACCGATGTATGGACCATCCAGTCCCGTGAAGACGAGATCGAATACTGTAAAAAACACGGTATCGACCTGCCGTTCGACCACAGCCACAGCTACAGCCGTGACCGTAACTTATGGCACATCAGCCACGAAGGTCTGGAGCTGGAAGATCCGGCAAACGAGCCGAACTTCGAAAACATGCTGGTGCTTGGCGTGACACCGGAACAGGCTCCGGAAAAAGGGGAATATGTTACCATGACTTTTGAACAGGGGGTTCCGAAAACACTGAACGGAAAAGCCATGAAAGTTTCTGAGATCATCACAGAGCTGAACGCTCTTGGAGGCAAACATGGTATCGGTATCGTAGATATCGTAGAAAACCGTGTTGTTGGTATGAAATCCCGTGGTGTATATGAGACACCGGGCGGAACCATCCTGATGGCAGCCCATGAACAGCTCGAAGAACTCACTCTGGACCGTGAAACCATGGAAACAAAGAAAAAACTTGGCAGCCAGTTCGCTCAGGTCGTATACGAAGGAAAATGGTTCACACCGCTGCGTGAAGCAATCCAGGCTTTCGTTGAAGTAACACAGAAATATGTAACCGGCGAAGTTAAATTCAAACTTTACAAAGGAAACATCATCAAAGCCGGCACAACTTCTCCATACAGCCTGTACAATGAATCTTTAGCATCCTTCACAACCGGTGATATGTACGATCACAATGATGCAAGCGGATTTATCACCCTGTTTGGTCTGCCTCTGAAAGTACGTGCTATGATGCTCGCTGAAGTAGAAAAGAAAAACCTTGGTGAATAATTCTGTAAATATTTTTCATCCGAAGTCCGGCGATGTTCTGTGACTTCACAAGTAACCTGAATATAAGGGAGCACTGCAAAAGTGCTTCCTTTTTCAGATTTCAGATTATCCCAAAACAGAACACATCCGGCGGATTGCAGAGGTGCACAGAAGAATATGTCATGCGATGCATGACGTGCACCTCGCTGCAAGAATGCCTGAAGCATTTTTGAACGTCAAAATAAACAGGAGGTTTGCATGGTCAGTTTTGAATATTATCGTTTTTTTTATTTTGTAGCCCAATATAAAAGTTTTACAAAAGCTGCCGAGATTTTAAATAACAATCAGCCGAATATCACCCGCTGCATGAACATTCTGGAGAATGAACTGGAATGTAAACTGTTTGTACGCTCCAACCGAGGAGTAACACTGACACCTGAGGGAGAAAAACTGTTCCAGCATGTCGCTATCGCTTACGAGCAGCTCTCTACTGCAGAATCCGAGCTGAAAAAAGACAAGAGTCTGGAAAGCGGTCTGATCACGATCGGTGCAAGCGAGACAGCTCTGCGACTGCTGCTGCTTGACCGACTGGAGACCTTTCACGCACAGTATCCGGGAGTCCGCCTGAAAATTTCCAATTTCTCCACCCCTCAGTCCATTCAGGCACTGGAAAACGGACTGGCCGATATTTCTGTTGTCACAACACCGCTCAAGCTGAAAAAATCCATGCGTCATTATACGCTTGTTTCCTTCCGTGAGATTCTGCTCGCCGGGCCAAAATACGCTGATTTTTCCTCTAAAATCCATCATCTCTCAGAGCTTACGGACATTCCGTTTATTTCTCTCGGACAAAATACTGGAACAAGAGAAATGCATATCAATTACTTTCTGCAGCATGATCTGCCGTTCTATCCGGATATCGAAGCCGCTACCGCAGATCAGATCCTGCCGATGATCAGGCACAACCTCGGAATCGGATTTTATCCGGAGGCACTGGCAAAAGAAGCCATCAAAAAAGGCGAAGTGGTACAGCTCCACCTCACCTCAAGAATGCCGGAACGCGAAATCTGCCTTATCTGGGACAAAAACCGGCCAAAAAGCATTGCCGTCCGCAAGCTTATGGATGCTTTGCAGACGGCAAACATGTAGATTACAGGAAGTATGTATATGTGTGATTTGTTTTATCTTTTGTTACTTTGAAACATGAAATGCTTTTTTCTGTGGATAAACTGCAGATGCTCCGAGTTCTTCTTCGATGCGAAGCAGCTGGTTGTATTTTGCAACACGCTCGCTTCGGCTCGGTGCTCCTGTCTTGATCTGGCAGGTATTCAGTGCAACCGCCAGATCCGCAATAGTGGTATCTTCTGTCTCGCCGGAACGATGAGAAGTAACCGCTGTGTATCCTGCATTGTGAGCCATCTTGATCGCTTCCAGTGTCTCAGATACCGAACCAATCTGGTTTAATTTGATCAGGATAGAGTTTCCGCATCCAAGTTCGATACCTTTTGAAAGACGCTCGGTATTGGTAACAAACAGGTCATCGCCTACCAGCTGAACTTTGTCACCTAATTCTGCGGTCAGTTTCTTCCAGCCTTCCCAGTCTTCCTCATCCAGTGCATCTTCGATGGAGATGATCGGGTATTTTTCAACCAGAGCTTTCCAGTGATTAATCAGCTGCCCGGATGTATAAACCGTTCCTGCCTTTGGCAGTTTGTACTCTCCGACTGTTCCTGTCTTCCACTCAGAAGAAGCTGCATCCATAGCGATCATAAAGTCGCTTCCCGGCTCATAACCGGCTTTTTTCACTGCTTCCAGAATCGTCTCGATCGCTTCTTCGTCGGATTTCAGTGCCGGTGCAAAACCGCCCTCATCACCAACAGAGGTAGCCAGTCCTCTTTCTTTTAAGATAGAAGCCAGTGCATGGAATACTTCTGCACACCATCTTAAACATTCTTTAAAGGAAGGTGCCCCAACCGGCATGATCATAAATTCCTGTACATCCAGTCCGGAAGATAATGCATGACATCCGCCGTTTACGATGTTCATCATCGGTACCGGGAGACGGTTTGCATTCACGCCACCAAGGAAACGGTACAGAGGGATCTCAAGTGCAGTCGCAGCCGCACGGCAGCTTGCAATCGATACTGCCAGGATTGCATTTGCTCCTAAGTTGGATTTATCTTTTGTTCCGTCTGCTGCTTTCATCGCTGCATCCACTGCATAAATATCAGATGCATCTTTGCCTTTCAGTGCTTCGTTGATCACGGTGTTGATGTTTGCAACTGCTTTTGTCACACCTTTGCCGTCAAAACGTTCTTTATCATTATCACGAAGTTCCAGAGCCTCGAACTCTCCTGTGGAAGCTCCGCTTGGTGCAGTCCCTCTTCCGATCGTACCGTCAGCCAGATAAACTTCTGCTTCTACGGTTGGATTGCCTCTGGAGTCGATGATTTCCCTTCCAATTACTTTTTCAATTGTTAAATTCTTCATGATTGCCAGTCCCTTTCTCGTCCTAAAATAATCGGCACTTCGTCTTCTGCCTCTGATCGCATAAAGACAGAAGAAGTCCTGCCATGATTTATTCACATTAGTTAGGTTTTTCTAACTATCATTAGAATAGCATAACTGCCATATGAAATCAAGGCGGACTTCTTCCTTAGATTGAGAAAGTTTTATCAATTTTCACCTGTCACAAGGATCTGACACATTCTATTCTGTTTTCCACACCAGTTTATTCTGATCAGCGATTTCCTGCAATTGCTTTTTTAAGTTTTGTTCTTCTTTTGACTCGTCACCGTAATAATACAGTTCCCAGCACTTTTCCATAATCTGATGCAGCAATGCATCTCCCTTTGGATCAACTTTTGCAAGCGGCTGCATTTCATCAAACAGCAGACGCAGGATTCGTTTCGGCGACATTTGCCGGCTTCGGCATATATAAAAGATTTCGCAGATATCATAACAATAATCCCCGGAACCTTGTTTCTTATACCTTAACACAAGTCTTTTTCCATTTTGTTCCGGAAAGCAGACTTTTCGAAACAGATGTACTGCCCATAAGCAGCAAAAAAGCATGAAATCCCTGAATTTTCACGGTAATTCCATGCTTTTTGCTTTCTTTTTACTTCTTAATCTTCACGCTCTTTGCCTGTCCTTTTCCTTTGAAAA